>DATCWZ010000554.1:0-21478 GCA_036566065.1 Streptomyces sp.
GCGGCAGCCCGAGCCGGTCGCACGCGGCGACCAGCGCGGGCGGCACCGTGTCGTACACCGGTGCGAGGCCGAAACCGAGCGCCGCCGCCCCCGCCTCCACCATCCGGGCCACATACATGTCCGGATCTGTGAGCAGCACCCCGGCCGTCAGCAGCAGTTCGCCGCCGAGCAGATACGGATACGGGTCGGCCATCTCCGAGGTGTGTACCCACAGCAGATCCACCTGCTCAGGGCCCGCGATCCTGCGCAGGCCCAGCTCCTCGCGGGCCAGCAGTTCGGCCAGCGGAACGGGTGCGGTCGGCGGGGCGGCAGGGCCCGTGAGGGGTCCGGTGGAGATGTTCGGCATGGATGGTCCATCCACTCGCGGCGGTGAGAATGGATGAAACGTACACTTCAGCGTTGACTTCAAGCCACCTACCGTCTTCACGACGCAGGACGCAGGACCCGTGCAGGGAAGTGAGACGGAGGAAGCCCATGGCTGTCGACTATGCAGTGATCGTCGTCTATCTGGCCGGCATGCTCGCCATGGGCTGGTGGGGCATGCGCCGCGCCAAGTCCAAGAGCGAGTTCCTGGTGGCGGGCCGGCGGCTCGGCCCCGTGATGTACTCCGGCACCATGGCCGCCATCGTCCTCGGCGGCGCCTCCACGATCGGCGGTGTCGGCCTCGGCTACAAGTACGGCCTCTCCGGCGCCTGGATGGTCTTCGCCATCGGCCTCGGGCTGCTCGCCCTCTCGATCTTCTTCTCGGCGCGCATCGCCCGGCTGAAGGTCTACACGGTCTCCGAGATGCTCGACCTGCGCTACGGCGGCAAGACCGGGCTGATATCCGGCCTCGTCATGTGGGCGTACACACTGATGCTCGCAGTCACCTCGACCATCGCGTACGCCACCATCTTCGATGTCCTGTTCGACATGAACCGGACCGTCGCGATCATCCTCGGCGGCGCCATCGTCGTCGCGTACTCCACGCTCGGCGGCATGTGGTCGATCACGCTCACGGACATGGTGCAGTTCGTCGTCAAGACGCTCGGTGTCCTGCTGCTGCTCATGCCGATCGCCGTCATCAAGGCCGGCGGCTTCAGCGAGATGAAGGCGAAGCTGCCCACCGAGTACTTCGACCCGCTGGGCATCGGCGGCGAGACGATCTTCACGTACGTCCTGATCTACACCTTCGGCATGCTGATCGGCCAGGACATCTGGCAGCGGGTGTTCACCGCGCGCGGCGACCGCACGGCACGCTGGGGCGGCACCGTCGCCGGTACGTACTGCCTCGTGTACGCCATCGCCGGAGCGGTCATCGGTACGGCGGCCAAGGTGATGTACCCGAAGCTGCCCAACCCCGATGACGCCTTCGCCACCATCGTCAAGGACGAACTGCCCATCGGTGTACGGGGACTGGTGCTGGCCGCCGCGCTCGCCGCCGTGATGTCCACCTCCTCCGGCGCGCTGATCGCCTGCGCCACCGTCGCCAACAACGACATCTGGGCGCGGCTCAAGGGCGCGGTCACCCGGGGCGGCGGCGAAGGCGGGGAGCACGACGAGGTGAGCGGCAACCGCGCGTTCATCCTGATCATGGGCGTCGCCGTCGTCGCCATCGCGATCGCGCTCAACGACGTGGTCGAGGCGCTGACCGTCGCGTACAACCTGCTCGTCGGCGGGCTGCTCGTACCGATCCTGGGCGGCCTCCTGTGGCGCCGGGGCACCGCGGCCGGTGCGCTGGCCTCGGTCGTGGTCGGCGGCATCGCGGTGATCTGGCTGATGGCGACGTACGGAATCCTCGCCAACGAGCCGGTCACCTACGGGCTGCTGGCGTCCCTCGCCGTGTACGTGATCGCCTCCCTGGCCACCAAGCCGACGGACCCGGCCGTGCTGGCCGCCTGGCGCGAGCGGCTGGCGGGGCGGGTTCCGGACGAGGTCGGCGGGGCGGATCCGGAGCCGGACCCGGTCGCCGTCTGAAACAACGGAGCGGGGCCAGGGGTGACCGGGGCGACCTGGTCACCCCTGAACCCGCTCACTGGAATATCGTACGAACGCCCACAAAGCGTGCACAGTTCAACTGAAAGGCACCGATCATGAGCAGCAACGAAACGCCGCGAGGCCCCGTCGACTCCTCCCGCGTCCCGCGGTACGCCGGACCCGCGACGTTCGCCCGGCTGCCCAGGCTCGACGAGGTCGGCACCGCCGATGTCGCCGTCGTCGGCGTGCCCTTCGACAGCGGGGTCTCCTACCGCCCCGGCGCCCGCTTCGGCGGCAACGCCATCCGCGAGGCATCGCGCCTCCTGCGCCCCTACAACCCGGCGCAGGACGCCTCCCCGTTCGCCCTCGCCCAGGTCGCCGACGCCGGGGACATCGCCGCGAACCCGTTCAACATCAACGAGGCCGTCGACACCATCGAGGCCGCCGCCGACGACCTGCTCGCCACCGGCGCCCGGCTGATGACCCTCGGCGGCGACCACACCATCGCCCTGCCGCTGCTGCGCTCCGTCGCCAAGAAGCACGGCCCCGTCGCCCTGCTCCACTTCGACGCCCATCTCGACACCTGGGACACCTACTTCGGCGCCGCGTACACCCACGGCACCCCGTTCCGCCGGGCCGTCGAGGAGGGCATCCTCGACACCTCCGCGCTGTCTCACGTCGGCACCCGCGGCCCGCTGTACGGCAAGCAGGACCTCACCGACGACGCCAAGATGGGCTTCGGCATCGTCACCTCTGCCGACGTCATGCGGCGCGGCGTCGACGAGGTCGCCGACCAGTTGCGTCAGCGCATCGGGGACCGGCCGCTGTACATCTCCATCGACATCGACGTCCTCGACCCGGCGCACGCCCCCGGCACCGGCACCCCCGAGGCCGGCGGCCTCACCTCCCGCGAACTCCTGGAGATCCTGCGCGGACTGTCCTCCTGCCACCTGGTCTCCGCCGACCTGGTCGAGGTCTCCCCGGCGTACGACCACGCCGAGATCACCTCCGTGGCCGCCTCCCACACGGCGTACGAGCTGACGACCCTCATGTCCCGTCAGATCGCGGAGGCCCGGAACAAGTGAGCCACGACCACGACGACCGGCCGCAGCTCACCCCCGCGCAGGCCGCCGCGGCGCTCAGCCCCCCGCCGGGGCGCAACGGCGGTGACCTGGTCGTCGAGACCCTCCAGGGCCTCGGTGCGACCACCGTGTTCGGGCTGCCCGGCCAGCACGCGCTCGGCATGTTCGACGCGCTGCGCCGCTCGCCCCTCTCGTACGTCGGACTGCGCGTCGAGAACAACGCGGGCTTCGCCGCCGACGCCTACGGCCGGATCACCGGCCAGGTCGCCCCGCTGCTGCTGTCCACGGGACCGGGCGCGCTGACGTCCCTCGCGGCGCTCCAGGAGGCGGCCGCCTCCTCGGCGCCCGTACTGGCGATCTCCAGCCAGGTCCCCACGGCGGGACTCGGCGGCGGGCGGCACGGCTATCTGCACGAACTGCGCGACCAGCAGGCGTCGTTCCGCGACATCGTGAAGTCCGTACACACCGTGCGTACGGCCTCGCAGATCCCGTCCGCGATCGCCGCGGCCTGGGAATCGGCGCTCGCCGCCCCGCACGGCCCGGTCTGGGTGGAGATCCCGCAGGACGTGCTGCTGGCCGAGACGATGCTGCCGGTGGTCAGCGCGATCGACGCCACCCCGCGCCCGCTGTACCCGCGCCCGGAGCTGACCGTCGCGGCGGCCCATCTGCTGTCGAACGCCGAGCGGCCCGTGATCATCGCGGGCGGCGGAGTCGTACGGTCCGACGCGACCGGCAAGCTGCTCGCCCTCGCGGAGAAGATCAGCGCACCGGTCGTCTCCACCTTCGGCGGCAAGGGCGCCTTCCCCTGGGAGCACCCGCTGTCGCTGCGGTCCTGGCTGGAGGACCGGCACACTACGGACTTCCTGGAGTCCGCGGACGTCCTGCTCGTCGTCGGCTCGGGGCTCGGCGAACTCTCGTCGAACTACCACACGTTCAGCCCGCGAGGCCGGATCATCCAGATCGAGGCCGACGCCGGAAAGCTGGAGGCCAACCACCCCGCGCTCGGCATCCATGCCGACGCCCGCGAGGCGCTTTCCGGTCTGCTGGACGCGGTCACCGCCCGCGAGGACGCGTCGGCCGCTGAACGGGTCCGTACGGTGCTGGCGAAGGTCAGGGACCGCATCGACCGCCAGGACCTGACCCTGGAGCAGCGGGTGCTCGCTTCGGTCCGGGAGGCGCTGCCCGATACCTCGCCCAGCTTCTGGGACATGACGATCCTGGCGTACTGGGCCTGGTCCGCGTTCGACGCACGCCACCCGAACACGATGCACTCCGCCCAGGGCGCGGGCGGCCTCGGCTACGGCTTCCCCGCGGCGATCGGCGCGGCGGCGGCCAACCCCAGCAGACCGGTGCTCGCGGTGTCCGGCGACGGCGGGGCGATGTACTCGATCGCCGAGCTGGCGACGGCCCGCCAGTACAACCTGCCGGTGACCTGGCTGATCGTGGACGACGGGGGCTACGGCATCCTGCGCGAGTACATGACCGGCGCCTTTGGCGAGGCCACGGCGACGGAACTGTCCCGCCCGGACTTCGTCGCCCTCGCGGAGTCGTTCGGCGTCCCGGCGGTCCTGACGACCCCGGAGTCCCTGGCCGAGGACCTGGTGAAATCCTTCGCCGCCCCGGGCCCCTCGGTGGTCGTACTCCCGGCGCTGCTGAAGATGTTCGAGCCAACACACCTGTAGCCCGCGGGCTCACGCAATCCGGCCGTCCGCGTTCGAATCCCCCGTACGCGGACGGCCCCGGCCCCCCGGGCACCGATAGGACTCGACCGGCGGCTGCCTGCTTGGTGTCCGCGTCCAAGGTCCTAGGACCGGCCGGGCCCCTCCTCGGACTATCGGCCCCTATGCGCTGCGGCGGGATGAAATCCGTGGTCGGACGCGTTAGTGACGTGCGGCAGAGCAGGCGGGACAGCGGTCCGAACGGGAGGCACGGGTGGCGGGCGACGAAGCGCAGGGGTGGGGCCGGCGGCTGGCCGGATACGCGTGGCGCTACCGGCGCGACGTCGTGCTGGCCCTCGGCTCCTCGCTCGCCGGTATGGGCGTGATGGCCCTTGTCCCGCTCATCACCAAGGTGATCATCGATGACATCGTGATCGAGCACACCCGCTCGCTCGCCGCCTGGACCGGCCTGCTGATCGTCGCGGCCGTGCTCGTCTACATCGCCACGTACATCCGCCGCTACTACGGCGGCCGGCTCGCCCTGGACGTACAGCATGATCTTCGTACCGAGATGTACGAGACCATCACCCGGCTCGACGGGAAGCGGCAGGACGAGCTGTCCACCGGGCAGGTCGTCGGGCGCGCCACCAGCGACCTGCAACTGATCCAGGGGCTGCTGTTCATGCTCCCGATGACCATCGGGAACATCCTGCTCTTCATCATCTCCCTCGTGATCATGGCGTGGCTGTCGCTGCCGCTGACCGCGGTCGCCCTCGCCGTTGCCCCTGCCCTCTATGTCATCGCCCGCCGCTCCCGCGCTCGGCTCTTCCCCGCCACCTGGTACGCGCAGAGCCAGGCCGCCGCCGTCGCCGGAGTGGTCGACGGCGCCGTCACCGGCGTCCGGGTCGTCAAGGGCTTCGGCCAGGAGGACCAGGAGACCGGCAAGCTCCGTGAGGTCGGCCGCAAGCTGTTCGCAGGCAGGCTGCGTACGATCAAGCTGAACGCCCGCTACACCCCTGCCCTCCAGGCCGTCCCCGCCCTCGGCCAGGTCGCGATGCTCGCACTCGGCGGCTGGCTGGCCACCCGCGGGGAGATCACCCTCGGTACGTTCGTCGCGTTCTCCACCTACCTCGCCCAGCTCGTCGGCCCCGTTCGGATGCTCGCCATGGTCCTGACCGTCGGCCAGCAGGCCAGGGCCGGTGTCGAGCGCGTCCTGGAGCTCATCGACACCGAGCCCTCCATGCGCGACGGCACGCTGGAGCTCCCGGCCGACGCCCCGGCGAGCGTCGAGTTCGACGACGTGCGCTTCGGTTACGACGAGGAGCGCCCCGTACTCGACGGGTTCTCCCTCACCATCGAACCGGGCGAGACCGTCGCCGTCGTCGGCCTGTCCGGCAGCGGCAAGTCCACCGTCTCGCTCCTGCTGCCCCGCTTCTACGACGTGTCGCACGGCGCGGTGCTGGTCGGCGGACACGACGTACGCGAACTGACCCAGAAGTCGCTGCGGGCCGCCATCGGGCTCGTACCGGAGGACAGCTTCCTGTTCTCCGACACCATCCGCGCCAACATCGCATACGGCCGCCCGGACGCCACCTGGGAGCAGATCGAGCGTGCCGCCCGTACCGCCCAGGCGGACGGCTTCATCACCAGCCTCCCCGACGGGTACGACACCACGGTCGGCGAGCACGGCCTCACCCTCTCCGGCGGCCAGCGCCAGCGCGTCGCCCTCGCCCGGGCCGTCCTCACCGACCCCCGCCTGCTCCTCCTCGACGACGCCACATCGGCGGTTGACGCCCGCGTCGAGCACGAGATCCACCAGGCCCTCCGGCAGGTGATGGCCGACCGCACCACCCTGCTGATCGCCCACCGCCGCTCCACCCTCGCCCTCGCCGACCGCATCGCCGTCCTGGACCAGGGGCGGCTCGCAGACATCGGCACCCACGAGGAGCTGGAGGGCCGCTGCGCCCTGTACCGGCGGCTGCTGACCGACCCGGACGAGCTCGGCGGTACCTCGCCCGGGCACCTGCCGGTCACCGCGCCCGACACGGCGGACACCGCTTCCGCCGCTGCCGACGAGCGCATGCTCCAGGACGAGATCGAAGCCGAGTTCGACGCCGAGCACGGCATCACGCCCGGCCTCTGGATCCGCAAGGAGGAGCGGCGCGACACTGCCGAGGCCGGGATGCCCGCCACCCCGGAGCTGCTGGCCCAGGTCGACGCGCTGCCGCCCGCCACCGACACACCCAGGGTCGACGAGGAGGCCGCGGTCAGGCCGGAGGAGTCCTACGGCCTGCGCCGGCTGCTGCGCGGCTTCGGGCTGCCCCTGCTGGTGAGCTTCGCCCTCGTCGCCGTCGACGCGGGCATGGGGCTGCTGCTTCCGGTGCTGATCCGGCACGGCATCGACGACGGCGTCAGCCGGCTGGCGCTCGGCGCGGTGTGGGCGGCGTCGGCGTTCGGCCTGTTCGTCGTCCTGGTGCAGTGGCTTGCGCAGATCGGTGAGACCCGGATGACGGGGCGCACCGGCGAGCGGGTGCTGTACGCGCTCCGCCTCAAGATCTTCACGCAGCTCCAGCGACTCGGGCTCGACTATTACGAGCGCGAGCTGACCGGCCGCATCATGACCCGGATGACCACGGATGTGGACGCCCTGTCCACCTTCCTGCAGACGGGCCTCGTCACCGCCTTCGTCTCCGTCGTCACCTTCTTCGGCATCACGGTCGTGCTGCTCGTCCTCGATATCGAACTGGCTCTCGTCGTCTTCGCGACGCTGCCGGTGCTGATCGTCGGGACGTTCTTCTTCCGGCGCAAGAGCGTCCAGGCGTACGAACTCGCCCGTGAGCGCATCAGCGTCGTCAACGCCGACCTCCAGGAGTCCGTCTCGGGCCTGCGGATCGTGCAGGCGTTCCTGCGGGAGCACGACGGGAACGGGCGGTTCGCCGAGCGCAGCGACCTGTACCGCAGGGCGCGGGTGCGCGGACAGTGGCTGATCTCCGTCTACTTCCCGTTCGTCCAGTTCCTGGCCTCGCTCGCCGCCGCAGCCGTGCTGATCGTCGGCGCGGGCCGGGTGGACGACGGCACGCTGACCACGGGTGCGCTGGTCGCCTATCTGCTCTACATCGACCTGTTCTTCGCCCCCGTACAGCAGCTCTCGCAGGTCTTCGACGGGTACCAGCAGGCCACGGTCTCGCTCGGCCGGATCCAGGAACTCCTCCAGGAACCGGCCTCCACGGCCGCCCACGACCGGCCGCTGGCCGTGCCGTCGCTGCGGGGCGACATCGCGTTCGAGGGTGTGTCGTTCGCGTACGGAACCGCCGACGCCACCACGGGACAGCCGGCCGGAGAGGCGCTCAGCGGCATCGATCTGCGCATTCCGGCCGGTCAGACGGTCGCGTTCGTCGGCGAGACGGGCGCGGGCAAGTCGACCGTCGTGAAGCTCGTCGCGCGCTTCTATGACCCGACGGCCGGGCGCGTCACGGCGGACGGTACCGATCTGCGCGAGCTCGACCTGACGGCGTACCGCCACCGGCTCGGCGTTGTGCCGCAGGAGGCGTACCTCTTCCCGGGCACGCTCCGGGACGCCATCGCCTACGGTCTGCCGGAGGCCACCGACGCGCAGGTGGAGGCGGCGGCGCGGGCGGTCGGCGCGCACGACATGATCGCCACGCTGGAGGGCGGCTATCTGCACGAGATCGCCGAGCGGGGCCGCAATCTGTCGGCCGGTCAGCGCCAGTTGATCGCGCTGGCCCGGGCCGAACTAGTCGACCCGGACATCCTGTTGCTCGACGAGGCGACCGCGTCGCTGGACCTGGCGAGCGAGGCCCTGGTCAACCAGGCGACCGACCGGCTCACCGGCCGCCGCACCACGCTGGTGGTGGCGCACCGGCTGACGACGGCGGCGCGGGCCGACCGGGTGGTGGTGATGGACCACGGGCGGGTCGCGGAGGACGGGACGCATGACGAACTGCTGGCCAAGGAGGGGCAGTACGCGCGGCTGTGGCGGATGTTCATAGGTGAGGACACCCCGGCGGGCGTCTGAGGCCCCTGTCCAGTTCCGCTGCCTCGTTCCGCTGTCGCGCAACCTTCGGGCCGTCCCTCGCGTCGTACGCATGTACGTACATGTGTCGGGTGGGGGGCAGTGTGTTCGAGAGTACGGAGAGTTACCCGGCGCGGTCAGGCGGTGCGGGGCGGCGGGCACTGGCGCGTCTGCTCGTCCTGCCCCTGCTCGGCTCCCTCGGCCTGGTCGTCGGCGTGACCGGTACGACCTCCGCGTACGCCGCGTCGTCATGCACCGGCCGCCCGGCCAAGACGGTGACCTTCTCCACCGGGCAGTTGCGCATTTTCAAGAGCCGCGCCTACGCCTGCGCCGTCACCGTGGCCAAGAAGCCCGGCGCCCGCCGCGTGATGCGCGTGTCGCTCCAGCCGCGCGGCGGCCACGCGGTCGTCGACAGCGGCGAGTTCACCCAGTGGGCCGGTCCGGTCACGGTCCACGCGCTGAACCGCTGCGTCCGCGCGTCCGGCACCGTCGCGGGAGCATCGGCCTCCACGGGATGGATCC
Organism: Streptomyces sp.; assembly: GCA_036566065.1. Classification (GTDB taxonomy): domain Bacteria; phylum Actinomycetota; class Actinomycetes; order Streptomycetales; family Streptomycetaceae; genus Streptomyces. The sequence goes on from DATCWZ010000554.1 coordinate 9,252, forward strand.
TCTGCTGACCGGTGCTGGGTATCCGGCGACACGCAACTGGGTCTGGCGTGGCAGGTGTTGTGCCCGCTAGGTTCACGGCCAATGTCGTGAACCAAGGGGAGGGTGCATGAGCAAGGCGCTCACAGGGTTCGTGTCGCTCGCGGTGCTCATCGGCACAGTGACGGCGACGAAAGCCTCGGCAGGCGCGGCCACCGCCGCCGAACCGACCGCTCAGCAGAGCAGTAGCGCTACCAGCAGCACCGCGGAGAACACGCAAGACATCAAGGACCGCATCCTGGCCATCCCGGGAATGCGCCTGATCGAGGAGAAGCCGTACGCCGGTTACCGCTACTTCGTCCTCGGCTATACCCAGCCGGTCGACCACCGGCACCCGTCCAAGGGAACGTTCGAGCAGCGCATCACCGTACTGCACAAGGACACGACCCGCCCGACGGTGTTCTTCACCGGCGGCTACAACGTCTCCACCAACCCCAGCCGCAGTGAGCCGACGCAGATCATCGACGGCAACCAGGTGTCCCTGGAGTACCGCTACTTCACCCCGTCGCGCCCGTCGCCCGCCGACTGGTCCAAGCTCGACATTTGGCAGGCGGCCAGCGACCAGCACCGCGTGTTCACCGCGCTGAAGAAGATCTATCCGGAGAACTGGCTGACCACCGGCGGCTCCAAGGGCGGCATGACCGCGACGTACTACGAGCGCTTCTATCCCAGGGACATGGACGGCGTCGTCGCCTATGTCGCGCCCAACGACGTGGTGAACAAGGAGGACTCGGCATACGACCGGTTCTTCCAGCACGTCGGCACTAATGAATGCCGCGACCGGCTGAACGGCGTCCAGCGTGAGGCGCTCGTCCGCCGCGTCCCGCTGGAGAAGAAGTACAAGGAGTACGCCGCCGAGAACGGCTACACGTTCAACACCGTCGGCTCGGTCGACAAGGCGTACGAAGCGGTCGTCCTCGACTACGTGTGGGCGTACTGGCAGTACAGCCTGCTCGCCGACTGCGACACGATCCCGGCCGACGCCCCGCATGCGAGCGACGACGCGATCTGGGACTCCGTCGACACCATCTCGGGCTTCTCCTTCTATACGGACCAGGGCCTGGCCCCGTACACGCCGTATTACTACCAGGCGGGCACCCAGCTCGGCTCGCCCGACATCAAGCAGCCCTGGCTCGGCGGCCTCAGCCGGTACGGCTACCAGCCGCCGCGCACCTTCGTACCGCGCTCCATCCCGATGAAGTTCCAGCCGTGGGTGATGCGGGACGTCGACACCTGGGTCAGGCACCACGCCCACCACATGATGTACGTGTACGGGGAGAACGACCCGTGGGGCGCGGAGCGCTTCCGGCTCGGCGCGGGCGCCCGTGACAGCTATGTGTACACCGTGCCGGGCGGAAACCATGGCTCCAAGGTCGCAGGTCTCGTGGCCGACGAGAAGGCCGCCGCCACTGCGGCGATCCTGCGTTGGGCGGGGGTCGCGCCGGCGGCCGTCACGGCCGACCCGTCGAAGGCGAAGCCGCTCGCACAGTTCGACGCGCGGCTGGACAAGCGGGACGCGGAGCTGAACCGGGGACAGGGCACACTGCGCCCGTGACCTGAGCCCAGCGGGCCGTGCGCACCGGCCATTCCCAGCCGGTGCGCACAGCCCGGCGCACTAATACGACAGTCCGTACCCCATCGGATACAGCACCTGCGCCGGATCGTCCGCGCGCGGCACCGGGACCGGCAGCCTGCCCTCCGGTTCCGCGCGGCCCGCGATCACCCGGGCGGCGGCGCGCAGTTCGACATCCGTCCAGGAGTACGTGGCGAGGCTCGCCGCGTACCCGGTCCCCTCCAGTTGGGCGATGTCGTACGGATTGCGGATCGCGAGGGTGACCACCGGGACCCCGGTGGCCGCGAGCGCGCTGACCAGAGTGCGCTGCGAACTGGTGGCCGAGACGTTGTACGTCCCCACGATCACCGCGTCCTTGCCCTCCGCCGCGGCCACCGCCTCGGCGATCTTCGCCCGCGAGGGTGCCGTACCGGTGGACAGGGCGGTCGCCGCGTACCCCAGCTCGTTGAACGCCCCGGCCAGCGTCGTCGTCGGCGGGCCCGTGGTGCCGGACGGGGAGGCGGGATCGGCGCCGACCACCAGCAGGTTCCGGTGCGAGCGGCGGGACAGCGGCAGCAGCGCGCCGGGGTCGGCGAGCAGCGTGGTGGTGTGCTCGGCGATCCGGTCGGCGGCGGCCAGATGCGACGGGGTGCCGACGGTGCGGTCCACGCCCCGGTGGCTGACGTAGGGGTCGCGGAGCAGCCCCAGCCTCTCCTTCAGCCGCAGGATGCGCAGGATCGATTCGTCGAGCCTGGCCTCGCTGATCTCACCGTCGCGCACCGCCTGCAGCACGCCGTTCCAGGAGACCGACAGGTCCGGCGGGTTCAGCAGTTGGTCCACACCGGCCTGCAGGGCGAGTACGGGGACGCGCGCGTCGCCGTACTTGGTCCGTACGCCCTCCATGCCCAGCGAGTCGGTGACCACAACCCCGTCGTAACCGAGCTCCTCCCGCAGGATGCCGGTCAGGATCGGCCGGGACAGGGTGGCGGGGTCCTCCGACGGGTCGAGGGCGGGCACCACGATGTGCGCGGTCATGATCGCGTCGATGCCCGCGGCGATGGCCGCCCGGAAGGGCGGGGAGTCCAGCTCGTTCCACTGGTCGCGGGTGTGATGGATGTACGGCAGTCCGGTGTGGCTGTCGGTATTGGTGTCGCCGTGGCCCGGGAAGTGCTTGGCGGTTGTGGCGATTCCCGCGCCCTGATAGCCCTTCACCTGGGCGGCGACCATGGCGGCCACCGCCTGCGGATCGGCGCCGAAGGAGCGCACACCGATCACCGGATTGGCCGGGTTGACGTTGACGTCGGAGTCCGGCGCGTAGTTCTGGTTGATGCCGATCGCGGCGAGTTCCTCCCCGGCGATCCGGCCGGCCCTGCGCGCGTCGGAGCGTGAACCGCCCGCGCCGAGCGCCATCGCGCCCGGCATCAGGGTGGCGGGCTCGCCGACCCGGCAGACGATGCCGTGCTCCTGATCGGTGGCGATGAGCAGCGGTACGCCGTTGGGCCGGGCGAGTGCGGCCCGCTGGATGCCGTTGGACAGGTCGGCGATCTGGTGCGGGTCGCGGGTGTTGTGCGCCCAGGAGAAGTAGATGATCCCGCCGACGTGGTACGTCGAGATCAGCTCGGCCGCCGTGCGTACCCCGATCTCCGCGAGGTTGGCGTCGATGTCGGCCTGGTCCGGCGCGGTGGCGGAGTGTCCGTACACCCGCATGACGAAAAGCTGGCCGACCTTCTCCTCCAGGCTCATCCGGGAGACGATCCGCTTCAGGCGGCGGGTACTGGAAGCGTGGCTGGACTCCCGGGCGGCGGCATCGGGAGCGGCGGCGAGGCCGGTGGCCGCCGCGACTGCGGTGGCGGCGATTGCGGTGAGGAGGCTGCGTCTGGAGGTGCGGTGGGGCGCGTGCACGTGAGCTCCTTCCGGTACTGAAAGAAACTTCCAAGAAGGTACGCATATATGGAAAGTAACTACCGGTCAAGGGGGCGCCCGGGAATGGGCGAACTCAGGCGGTCAGGCCCAGTCGGCGACGACCGCTGAGATCGCGGCGATCGCCTGGCCGCGACGCTTCACGTCCTCGCGCACGTTGCGCCCCATCTCGATGTGCAGGAACGGCACACCCTGCTCGGCGGCAAGGCGCCCCTGGGTGTTGGTACGGCCCGCCAGCCGACACTTTTCCGCCCAGGCCCGGCACACCCGGAAGTCCGCCTTGTCCAGTCGGCGGGCCATCTCCTGTGCCTGCGTACGGGCATCGTCACCGACGCCGGTGGAGACGATCACATCGTGGTCCGGAGCGCTGCGGTACGCATAGCCATGGACCTGGATCCCGGGCATACGACGGGCGGTCAGTTCGGCGCAAATCGCGTGGAAGACGCTGTCGCGGCGGTGTGCCACATCCGCCGCGTCACGCACGCCCGCCCTGCGATGGGCCCCGGCGAGCACGAGTACGCCGCCGGGAGTGCCGCGCAGTATACCGATGCCGAGGGCGTCGCTGTACGCGTCGGCGACCGGGTGCGGGACCTGGACGGACCAGGCGGCGGGGGCCCCGAGGTCGATGTAGACCCGGCCCCATCCGCGCCGGTCCTCGGCGGCGCGGTCGGAGACCTCGGCGAAGCGGCGCCCGGTCACGGTGTCCGTGTACGTGACGACGCGGTAATCGACCTGCGCCAAGCGGCGGGCAGCCGCGGAGTGCCGTCCGTCAAGGTAGAGCCCGACTCCCTGGGCGAGGATGCGGCGCTGCGCGGGCAGCGGAGGGAGGTAGCCGCTTTGGGCGACCGACCGCGTGGTGTAGTCCGTGATCCGCTGCCCCAGGTCGACGCCGTCGCGGACGGGTCCCTCGACGGGAGGTGCCGTCTTATCGGCGGACATGAAGGACATGACCGATATCGCGGACGCGACGGCCAGCAGTGAGGCGATCAGCGCGATGAGCACCCTGGTCCGCGGCAGTTTCGCCTTGATCGTTCCCCCAGTAGTGAAACAGTTGTCTGATGAAGTAAAACTATCAGGGTGACACGACACCTTCACACGGCCTTCATAATGCGTGGCCTCATACCCGTGCTTGTTGCGGCCATGGCGACCACGACCCTGGCGGGTTGCTCCCTGGCCGGCGGCGACGAGGGAGCGGGCGAGGCCGAGACGGGCAAGTCGTTCACCGTGGCGGCCGCGGGCGACATTCTCGCCCACCCCCAACTCATCGACCAGGCGCGCAAGGACGGTGCGGCTGCCGGAAGCAAGGACATGGACTTCGGCGCGATCATGGCCGGGGTGAAGCCCGTCATCAGCAAGGCAGATCTGGCGATCTGCCACTTCGAGCCGGTGATCGGCAAGCGAAAGGGTCCCTTCGAGGGCTTTCCCAACTTCCAGGTCCCCCCGCAGATAGCCACCACGGTCAAGGACGTCGGGTACGACACCTGCTCGACCGCGTCGAACCACGCACTCGACCACGGCTCCGCCGGAGTGCGGCGGACGCTGGACGCTCTCGACAAGGCCGGTCTCAAGCACACCGGGTCGGCGCGCAGCAGTGAGGAGGCCGCCACCCCGCTCATCATGGATGTCAAGGGTGTGAAGGTCGCGCAACTGTCGTTCGCCTTCGGATTCAACGGCCACGAGGTTCCCGCCGGCAAGCCGTGGATCGCAAACCAGACCAGCTTCGCGCGCATCGCCGCGGCCGAGAAGGCGGCCCGTAAGGCCGGCGCCGAGGTGGTGATCCTCAGCATCCACTGGGGGCGTGAGCACCACCCCGATCCGAGTGCTTCGCAGCGGCGGCTGGCCCGCCGGATCGCCAAGGAGACCGGCATCGACCTGGTGATCGGACATCACGCGCACGTGGTACAGCCGATGGAGAAGGTCGGCGGCACCTGGGTCGCCTATGGCCTCGGGAATCAACTGGCCCGGCACGACGTGCCATCGGGGCTCACCGAGGAGGGTGTCATCGGCTGGTTCGAGTTCCATCAGCGCGACGGGGTCTGGACGGTGGAGGCCCGTTATGTGCCGACCCTCGTCACCATCCCGCCGGATGCCATAGGCGGTCAGGGCCCGGACACGGCCGAGCAGCCGACCGGTGGCGCGGAGGAGCACCGGCTGGTGAATGTGGCCGAGGCACTTCGTGAGGACAAGAACCTGTCCTCCGTGGAACGGGCGCGGTACCGGCTGGCCTTCCAGCGCACGCAGGGCACAGTGCTCAACAGGGGAGCCTCGAAGGACGGTCTCAAGCCGCTCCTCGATCTGCCGGACTGACGGGCGGCACGTACCGGCCACCGGCACCGTACGGGGACGAATACATGAAGTACGTCACACATCTTTCTCCCCTTACAACCTTGGGTGGCGCCAAATGGTCGAGTTATTCCGGTTGAGCTGTTCCCATGCGCACCACGTGCCCTGACGTGACGCCATGTGCATCACCGGCACCACTGACACCACAGCAGTACTAATACGACCGGCATCGAGGCCGCCAGCCCATGCCGTGCATGAGTAGACATCCCGGGGGGACACGCATGGCTGGTTCAACCGTCACGCCGCGGCACAAGGTCCGGCGCAGGGCGGACATGTCGCTGATCGGGGGCATCCGCCCGCCCATCGCGATACTCGCGGCGCTGCTCCTCACCCTGGCGGGCATCACCGCGCTGGGCCTCGGCACGATGGGCAGGCATTCCGTGCCGGAGGCGGTGTTCACCTCCCAGCAGTACTTCGCCGAGGACGGCGCCTCCGCGCTTCGCGCCTCCATCGATGAGAGCGCCACTGACCTGAGCCGCACCGCGGATCTCTTCAATGCCGGGGACCCGGTCCCGCCGGACGCCGTACTCGACAAGATAGGCAGCGTCTACCAGAAGTGGAGAGGCACGGCCGTCGTCGAGATATCCACCGGCCGGATGCTCGCCAGCCGCGGGGAGAACGTGCCCGTCACGGCCATCGACACGAGCAAGCTCTCCGCGAAGAACGGCCTCGTCCCGCGCATGGTGCGCCTGCAGAACGGCGAGACCAGGCTCCTTTCCCTGGAATTGCTGTCCTGGAAGGGCCAGCCGCAGCAACTGCTGATCGCGTCCAGCAGCCTGCGCTTCCCCGGTATCAGCCTCGGCAAGTTCCGCGCCATCGCCGTCGTCGACAGCAAGGGCCACATCCTCAGCAGCGACGGCGTCCCCATCCCCGAGCAGCTCACGACCGATGCCCAGCGCGCCGACGCCAAGCGCTTCCACAAGCAGTTGAGTTCCCTGGCAAGGACCGCGGCCAAACGCACCGCGGAGAACCCCCTCAAGGCCAAGGAGCCGGGCTCCGGCGGCTTCCCCGGCGTCAGCGGGAGTCTGCGGGGCTCGTCCCACCTGGGCGAGTGGGCCGTCGCCGGATACGCGGGCCTGGCCGGTGCCGTACCCGGCGAGGACAGTGTCGCCACCTCCCTCGGGCTGACCGTCGTGTCCATGGTCGGCGTCGCGGATGACGGGCGGAACGTGGCGAACCCCCTGTTCGGCCTGCTCGCCGCTGCCGCACTGCTGCTCATCGGGGCGCTCGCGATCGCCCTGCTGCTGGGCACGGTCCAGCGGCCGCTTCTGAAGCTGTTCCTGGAAAGCCGCCGACTCACCCGGGGGGACCTGGCCAGGCCGGTCGACCCTCCGCGGTTCGGCGAGGCCGCACGGATCGGCACCGTACTGGAGCGGCTGCGCCGTCAGCTTCTCGGCGCGCCCGCGGACGCCGAGGGTCCGGAGACCTCCCGGGCGGACGGCGGAAGCACCGGCCGACAGCGTAAGCGGTTCGGCGGCTTCGGCACCCGCGGGCTCATAGCCGTCTCCGCGGTCCTGCTGCTCGCCTGGTCGGTGCCGATGCTGCTGTTCCTCAACCGGGCCGACTCCACCGTTGTCGTACCGGAACAGATCACCAACGACCAGCGCGAACGCACCGACACCCTCGCCGACCGGGTCCGCCGCGCACTCAACGAGGGGCACGCCGACCTGGTGTCCGTCGCCTCGCTGATCGGTGACCGGACATCGCCCGAGGATATGGAGAAGGTTCTCGAACTGACCCGGACCGAACACCTGCGCTATCAGTCGCTGTATGTACGCGCCGCCGACGGCACCATCATCGCGAGGGCCGGCGATTCCCCGCAGGCACCGGACGGCGGGGAGAGGGCCGCCAAGGACGGCAAGGGGCCGTTCGCCCAGCCCGTCGGCCTGCTGAACGACTCCGGCAAGGTTCCCGTCATCGGTGGATACGCCGAACTGCCCGGACGGGACGGGGCGACCGTGGTCGGGGAGTTCCGGATCGACTTCATCAACTCACTGCTCAAGCGTCCCGGCCTCGGCGAGATCCGTGTCGTTGACGGCGACCGGCGGGTCCTGGCCGGGAACGACGGCTACGTGGCGTTCGAAAAGCTGCCGGCCCGGCTGGACGAATTCGTCGCCGGTACGAGCCCCAGGGCCGGCCTCACCGCCCGCGCGGGCAGTGTCGTGTACCGCACGGACGGAGACGTCCAGGTCGCGGGTGCCGCACCGTTCGTCGGCGGCGGAGCCGCGAAGTCCCTGAACTGGACGGTCGTGAGCTGGCAGCCCGCCGACGCACTCGCCATTCCCGAGAACCGCAGGCAGAACCTCACCGCCCTCGCCGGAATGCTGGGAATCACAGCCGTGGCCGCCTGCCTCGGCTGGCTGCACATCGTGGTCGTACGCCCGCTTCGCGACTTGGCCGACCAGGCCGAGAAGCTGGCCGACGGCGACCGCCGCACCGTTCTCTTCCCGCACCACCACGACGAGGTCGGCGCCGTCACCCGCTCGCTGGAACTCCTGCGCCAGCAACTCCAGAACCAACGCAGACGGGACACCCCACCGACGGCCCCCGCAGGAAGGAACTGACCGTCCGTGCTCTTCCTCTATACCGTGCTCCTCATCTGCAGCGTGATCCTTCTGATCGCCGGGATCGTCGAGCAACGGCGTCACGACGCCAACCTGGCCCAGATACCCACCCGGGTCCTGGTCAACGGGATCCGCGGGAAATCCTCCATCACCAGGCTCTGCGCGGGGGCGCTGCGCGGCGGCGGCCTCGTCACCGTCGGCAAGACCACGGGAACCGCCGCCCGGTTCATCCATCCGGACGCGACTGAGGAGCCCGTCTACCGTAAATTCGGCATCGCCAATGTCGTTGAGCAGATCGGCATCGTGCGCCGGGCCGCCGCCTACAACCCGGACGCCCTGGTGATCGAATGCATGGCGGTCATGCCCGCCCTCCAGGAGATCAATCAGTCCAGGCTGATCCGCTCCACCATCGGTGTGCTCTGCAACGTCCGCGAGGACCACATGGCGGAGATGGGCCCGACCCTCGACGACGTGGCGCGCTCGCTGTCCCGTTCCATGCCGCAGGACGGCATCTGCGTCACTGCGGAGAAGGACCGCTTCGACATCCTTCAGCAGGAGGCCGACGCCCGTAACTGCCGACTGGTCTACGCCGATCCCGAGACCGTCAGCGACGCCGAACTGCACGGCTTCAGTTGGTTCACCTTCAAGGAGAACGTGGCGATCGCGCTGAAGGTCGCCGAACTGCTCGGGGTGGAGCGCGAGACCGCACTGCGGGGCATGTACGAGGCTCCGCCGGACCCGGGTGTCCTCTCCGTCGAGCGCTATCTCACCCACGACGGCAAACGGCTGCGCTTCGCGAACGTCTTCGCGGCCAACGACCCCGAGTCCACGCTGATGAACGTCAACCAGTTGCTCGACCTGGGCGCCATCCACAGGCCGCTGAACGTGGTCATCAACTGCCGCCCCGACCGTGTCGAACGCAACGGCCAGATGGGCGAGATCATCCCCGATCTGCAGCCCGAACAGGTCTTTGTGATCGGGCACCCTGCGAAGAGCGCCATCGACTCGATCCCTGCCGAGTGGCGTTCCCGGGCGGTCGACCTGGGCGGTGACCGGCGCGATCCGGAGGAGTTCATGCGGGAACTGCTCGGCATGCTCGCCCAGGAGTCCTCGCTGGTCGCGATAGGCAACATCCACGGCCAGGGCGAGATCCTTCTGGAACACCTGGCGGAGCTTCCCGCCGATGAGAGCGTGGACCCCGCCGACGCGGGCCTTCCCGCCGGGGACCAGCGCTCCGGGCAGCCGGCGCAGGCACCGCAGGGCGTCGAAACCGCGGCGGCCACCGTCCCACTGCCCGTACCGGCGCAGCCGAGCGCTCCGGAGCATCCGCGCCACGACGAAACGCTCGCTCTGCACCGGTACGCCCCGCACCTCGACCCCTACCGGCCGTACACCGAGGCGTACGAACAGCGCTACCAGCAGCGCCCGGCCGCCGGACCGCCCCGTACACGCGGCATGTTCGAACCCGTTCGGGCGCCCGAGCCGGAGACCCACGGTGACGGGCAGCAGACCGCCCAGCCCCCGCGCCCGCAGCAGATGTCGCAGCACCCTTCACCTTCACAGCAGCCGCCTGTACCGCAGAACCCAGGAGAACCCCGTTGATCCCCGCCGTCCTCACGCCCGAGATAGCCGCCATCGGCATCGGTCTGGGCCTGCTGTTCTCCTTGATCTGCTACCTGACGACCAATCTGTCCCCCGGCGGCATGATCACGCCTGGCTGGCTGGCGCTGACTCTGGTGGAGGACCTCCAGCGCGCCGCGATGGTGATCGGAGTCACCGTACTGACGTACGTGAGCACTCTGCTCGTCCAGCGCTTCGTCATTCTCTACGGCAAGCGGCTGTTCTCCACTGTCGTCCTCATCGGAGTGCTTCTCCAGGGGGCGGTCATGATCGTGCTGTCCATGGAGTTCCCGCTCGTGTACGCCAACCAGACGCTCGGCTTCATCGTCCCGGGCCTGATCGCGTACCAGCTCGTCCGCCAGCCCAAGGGTGCGACCGTCCTCGCCACCGGCACGGTCACTTTGATGGCCTATGTCGTCCTGACCGCCGGCATCCTGCTCGGCGCACTGCCGTCCGCCTGACACCTTCCCGGGAGCCGAATACGTCATGAGTGCCACGTCCAAGCGCCGTTCACGTCCCTATCTGCATGCCGGAATCGTCATCGCGCTGCTCGCCGGCAGCGCGTACCTCACCGTCGAACTCCGCAAGGACGAGCAGGCGAAGGCGCCGGCCGTCCACGCCATCACCGATGTCCCCGCACTCAAATCGGACACCGGCGCCAAGTCGGGAGAACAGCGGTGGGAACGGCTGCACAACCCGGACCGGACGGTCCTGCGCGGTGCGAAAGGCGCGGTTCTCGCCTCCTTCACCGACGGCGCGCGCACGGCGACGCTGATCGGTCCCAGCCGTACGTTCGCCGAGCCCACCAGCACCAAGTCCCGCATTGTCACGGACAACTGGGTTCGGCTGATGCCCGAGCCGTGGCAGCGGGGCGCGGAGAAGGAACGCTGGTTCAAGGACTGGTTCAAGAAGTTCTCCGGCAGCGAGGAGGACGACCTGTTCGCCTTCGCCTTCCAGTACGTGGAGGGCGCACCGGTCAAGAAGGACGACGAGGGCATCGCGTACGCAGGTGACGCGAGCTTCGGCCCGATCAACCCGAACGGCCGTGAAGGCGCCGACTACCGGCTCGAACAGTCGGACTTCTACGACTACTTGGGCATTCCGTACACCTTCCGTGACGGTGCCAGCGTCAAGCCGGAAGCCATGCGTAACCGCTCGCTGGACTGCTCGGGCTTCATCAGGACGGTCTTCGGCTACCGCGGCCGCTTCCCGCTGATGTCGAGCGACACCGCCGGTGACGGCCTGCCGCGTACCGCCGATGGAATGGCGCGCTCGAAGGTCGGCACGGACATCATCAAGCTCTCGGGTGAGGCGCCCCGCTACGAGCGGCCGAAGGCGATAGGCGTGCTGCAACCGGGCGACCTGGTCTTCTTCTGGCTCGATACGCGCACGGGCAACCGCATGGACCATGTTGGTATGTACATGGGCAATGACACCGACGGACACCAGATCTTCGTGTCGAGCCGCGAAGAGGTCAACGGTCCCACCATCGGCGACAAGGGCGGGACATCGCGCCTCGACGGCAATGGGTACTACGCGGCCGCGCTGCGCAGCGCCAAGCGACTGTAGGCGCGGGACCCGGAACGCGAAACGGAGCCCGGCCGCCGGGCCGGGCCCCTCGCTTTCCCCCTCCGCCGGGACTCCCCGCCCCCCTCGGGCCCTCCCCGGAATTCCCGACGCACCCTACGACCCGGCGCCGCGGGCGAAGGTTGCACGCCTTGACGTGATCTTTGCCTTCGGTCGGCATCCCGGCTCGTGTGGTTCGATACGGGGAACGTGAGTACCGGTCAGCCGGACCGGACCGGAGGAAGGAAGCACGCATCGTGAAGCTCGCCTTCTCGACCCTCGGAGTGCCGGGGGTTCCCGTGGCCGAGGTCGTCCGGCTGGCCGCCGGGCACGGCTATCAGGGCGTGGAGCTGCGCGCCCATCCGGAGGAGCCGGTACACCCCGGGCTCTCCGCGCTCGAACGCGCTGATGTGGTGGAGGAGTTCAAGGAGTCCGGCATCACGATCCTGGCCGTCGCCGGATACGTACAGGCCGCCGCCGAAGGGGACGACGCGCCCGTCATCGCCGGGCTCAGGGAACTCGTGGAGCTCGCCCGCGACCTGGGCGCGCCGTACGCCCGCGTCTTCCCGGGCGGCGGTGGCCAGGACCCCGCCGACGCGGACGAAGCCGCCGCGCGCCGGCTGGGT
>DATCWZ010000568.1:0-2742 GCA_036566065.1 Streptomyces sp.
TCGCCGACAGCCTGCCGCTGATCTGGACGGAGGGCGACGGCGTGGGCCCGGTCGGCCGTCGGTTCGCCGCCGTGCTGGCCGAACTCGCGGGCCGCCCCGCCCTGTCGGCCGAACTCCCAGAGGCACTGCCCGCCCACGGGAGGCTGCTCGCCGGGGCGTTCGCCGCCGGAGCCGACCCGGAAGACTTCTTCCGGGACCGGGTGGACGAGCCCGAAGCGTTGCGCGCCAGGGTCGTCCTGCTCCGCAACCGGCCCCCCGGCGGCCTGAGCGCGGCACCCGCCGCCCGCGAACTTGCCCTCAGCCACGACACGGCCATCAGCGAACTCGAACCGGCGGAAGGCACCCAGCTCGCGGCCCTCGCCGAACTGCTCGCCGTGACCGACTTCGCCGCCGTCTATCTGTCCCTGGCCGCGCACAACCCGGGCTGACCCGCTGCAGCGTCTTCCGCCGCCCGCATTCCGCAGCTCCGTATCTCACGAGGACGAATTCCATGGACCGGCTCTCCAACACCGTGCGCCCCTACGCATGGGGCTCCATCACGGCCATCCCCGAGCTGCTCGGAATCGCCCCCACCGGAGAGCCGCAGGCGGAGATGTGGATGGGCGCCCACCCGGGAGCCCCCTCCCGCCTCACCCGCCCCGGGCACACCTCCGATACGAGCGAAGGGCAGCCCCTCACTGAGGTGATCGCCGCCGACCCCGAGCGCGAACTGGGCCGGGCCGGCGTGCGGGCGTTCGGTGCCCGCCTCCCCTTCCTGCTGAAGCTGCTGGCCGCCGGAGCCCCCCTCTCGCTCCAGGTCCACCCGGACCTCGCGCAGGCCGCGCAGGGGTACGCCGACGAGGAGAGCCGGGGCATCCCGGCCGACGCCCCGCACCGCACGTACAAGGACGCCAGCCACAAGCCCGAGCTGGTCTGCGCGCTCACGCCGTTCGACGGCCTGTGCGGCTTCCGCAGGCCCGCGGAGTCCGCCGAGGTCCTGGCGGCCCTGGGCGTCGACTCCCTCAAGCCGTACGTGGACCTGCTGCGCGCCCGCCCCGAGGACGCCGCCCTGCGCGAGGTGCTCACGGCGGTCCTCACCGCCGACCCGGCCGAGATGGCGCGGACGGTCACCGAGGCGGCTGAGACCGCCGAACGGCTCGGCGGCGCCCACGCTCCGTACGCCATGATCGCCCGGCACTTCCCCGGCGACCGGGGCGTCATCGCGGCGATGCTGCTGAACCACGTGCACCTGCAGCCCGGCGAGGCCCTGTTCCTCGGCGCGGGTGTCCCGCACGCCTATCTCGGCGGCCTCGCCGTCGAAATCATGGCCAACTCCGACAACGTGCTGCGCTGCGGCCTGACCCCCAAGCACGTCGACGTCCCCGAACTGCTGCGTATCGTCCGCTTCGAGGCCACCGACCCCGGCGTGCTGCGCCCCGAGGCATCTGCCACCGGCGAGGAGGTGTACGAGACACCGGCCGAGGAGTTCCGGCTGTCCCGCTACGTCCTGCCGTCCGGCGCGGCCCCGGTCGACCTGACAGCGGGCACGGCGCAGATCCTGCTCTGCACGGCCGGTGCCGTCCGGGTCGGCGAACTCCGTCTCGTCGCTGGCGAATCCGTCTTCGTACCGGCGGACGAAACGGTCCAAGTGTCAGGTATGGGAACGCTGTTCCGCGCCACTGCGGGGCTCTGACGTACCGTCCGCATCAGCGGCTGCGAGAATCCGGCCGTACGGCGGCACAACCGTGCCGCGAGCACCGAGGAAGGGACACCGGGAACCCATGAGCGCGTCAGGCGGAACCAAGGCGATTGTGGCGGCGTTGGGCGCCAATCTAGCGATCGCTGCGTCCAAATTCGTGGCGTTCCTCCTCAGCGGCTCGTCGTCGATGCTCGCGGAGAGCGTCCACTCGCTCGCGGACTCCGGGAATCAGGGCCTCCTGCTCCTGGGCGCCAAGAAGGCCAAGCGTGAGGCCACCCCACAGCACCCCTTCGGATACGGGCGCGAACGCTACATCTACGCCTTCCTCGTCTCGATCGTGCTGTTCTCGGTCGGTGGCATGTTCGCGGTCTACGAGGGCTACGAGAAGATCACGCACCCGCACGCGATCGAGGCCTGGTACTGGCCGGTCGGCGTGCTGGTCTTCGCGATCATCGCCGAGGGCTACTCCTTCCGTACGGCCATCGGGGAGTCCAACGTCACCCGGGGCGAGCTCTCCTGGGTCGAGTTCGTCCGCCGCGCCAAGGCCCCGGAGCTCCCCGTCGTCCTCCTGGAGGACTTCGGCGCACTCATCGGCCTGACCCTGGCCCTGGCAGGCGTGGGGCTGGCCATCGGCACCGGCAACGGTGTCTGGGACGGCATCGGCACGCTCTGCATCGGCATCCTGCTGATCACCATCGCGCTCGTCCTCGCCATCGAGACGAAGTCCCTGCTCCTCGGTGAGTCCGCCGGTGTCGAGCAGGTCGAGAAGATCAAGGCGGCTGCGGTCGACGGGGTCAAGGTCACCGGCATCATCCACATGCGTACGCTCCACCTCGGCCCGGAGGAGCTGCTGGTCGCCGCCAAGATCGCGGTCGAGCACGACGAGACCGCGGCGGAGGTCGCCAGCGCCATCGACGAGGCCGAGGCCCGGATCCGCGCGGCTGTCCCGATCGCGCGGGTCATCTACCTCGAACCCGACATCTACAGCGAGGAAGCGGCGGCCGCCGGCGTCAACCCGGCCAAGGCCCCCGGCGGTGACCTGACCCCGAGCCATCCCGCCGATT
>DATCWZ010000750.1:0-3519 GCA_036566065.1 Streptomyces sp.
GTCTTGGTGCCGTTGAGCACCCACTCGTCCCTGGCCTCGTCGTAGACGGCGCGGGTGCGCATGGAGGCGACGTCGGAGCCCGCGTCCGGCTCGGACGAGCAGAAGGCGGCGACCTTCACATCATCCGGCTCGCCGTACATCTGCGGGATCCAGGTACCGATCTGCTCCTCGGTGCCGTTGGCCAGGACGCCGACGGCCGCCAGGCCCGTACCGACGATCGAGAGGGCGATTCCGGCGTCGCCCCAGAAGAGCTCCTCCATGGCCACCGGGATGCCGAGGCCCGTGGGGTCGAAGTACTGCTGGGCGTAGAAGTCGAGGGAGTAGATGCCCACCTTGGCGGCTTCCTGGATGACGGGCCACGGCGTCTCCTCGCGCTCGTCCCACTCCGCCGCGGCCGGGCGGATCACATCTGCGGCGAAACCGTGAATCCAGTCCCGGACGTGCTTCTGGTCGTCGTTGAGCTCGAGCGTGAACCCGGCCATGTTCCCTCCACGCACCCTTGGAAAAAAGCTGGAAAAACGCCTACGTTACCCCCGGTAACACTAGTCTGTTACCAGCAAGTAGCCTCTGTCAACCGACCGTACGCCGATCCGCGGTCGCGGCAGGCAGGGTGTTACGTTGCGCAGGCGTTCAGGACGAGGCACCGGCCGGGGTGGGGAGACACGACATGGAGACCGCACGAGGGGCCGAGCGGCAGCGTTCGGCCGCGGAACGCCGCCGCCGGGAGCTGCTCGAAGCTGCCGACCGGGTGGTCCTCAGGGACGGCCCCAAGGCGTCGATGAACGCGATCGCCGCCGAGGCGGGGATCACCAAGCCCATCCTGTACCGCCACTTCGGCGACAAGGGCGGCCTCTACCGGGCCCTCGCCAAGCGCCATACGGACGCCCTGCTGGCCGCCCTGCGGGCCGCGCTGGACGCCCCGGCCGGGCGGCGCGAACGGGTCGAGGCGACGCTGGACACCTATCTCGCCGCGATCGAGGCCCGCCCCCAGGTGTACCGCTTTCTGATGCACCCGTCGGACGACGCCGTCCCCTCGCCCGAGCGGGGCTTCGATGTCGGCCGGCACTCGGCGCCGCTGCTGCGCAGGCTGGGCGAGGAGCTGGGCCAGGTGATCGCCGAACGGGTGGACCCGGGTCCGGGCAGCGAGCTGACGGCCCGCATCTGGGGCCATGGCATCGTCGGCATGATGCACGCGGCGGGCGACTGGTGGCTGGGCGACAGGCCCTGCTCACGCGCCGAGTTGGTGCACAGCCTCGCCGGACTCCTCTGGGGCCGGCTGGCCGAGGCGGACGACCGGGCGGGCGGTCCGGGCTTCTGACCACCGGGACAACTCCCGTCGCGGGTACGGAGGATGGCGTACGGCGGTGGCGTGGTGCGCGGCGGGTCAGTCCGTGCGTCCCGGCCTTCCCCAGGGTGCCCGCCGGACGGCGCGCAGTGCCCTGGCGCGGCGCAGACCGGTCAGCCGGTCTGTGTAGACCATGCCTCCGATGTGGTCGCACTCGTGCTGGAGGCAGCGGGCGAACCATCCGGTACCTGCGACCCGAACCGGCTTTCCCGTCATATCCGTTCCCTCGACGACCGCGTGGTCGAAGCGCGGCGTGCCCGCCTCGATGCCGGGGAGCGACAGGCACCCCTCGGGACCGCGTACGGTGATGCCGTCCGCCTCGGCCAGTTCCGGGTTGACGATGTGTCCCAGATGCCGGACATCGTCGTCGTCCGGGCAGTCGTAGACGAACACCTTCCGTGCGACACCGATCTGGTTCGCGGCGAGCCCGACGCCCTGTGCCGCGTACATGGTGGCGAACATGTCCTCGACCAGCCGGGCGAGCGAGGGGCCGAAATCGGTGACCTCCTCGCAGGGGCTGTGGAGAACCGGGTCGCCGAGCAGGCTCATGGGACGAACGAGTCCGGAACTGCCGGGGATCGGGCGGTTTCGCATGACGGCAAGCGTACGTTCCACGTGACCTCCACGTTCCGCGTGGTGCCGCGGTGCCGTCGGCGCGCGGGACATCGATAGGCTGGGCGCGGACTGATGCAAGGAGGACCTAGGACGATGGCAGGCAACACGGAGCCGTTGTCGCCGCGGGCCAAGCTCGCCGTGACGGCGGGCAGGGCCGCGGCGGCGGTGTCGCGCGCTGCTGGGCGCGGCAGCGGATCGGTGATCGGCGGCCGGGTGGCGCTCAAGCTCGACCCCGACCTGCTGGGGCGGCTGGCGCAGCACCTGGACGTGATCCTCGTGTCGGCGACGAACGGCAAGACGACCACCACTCGGCTGATCGCCGAGGCTCTCGGGGCCGCGGGGCCCGTCGTGTCGAACGCGCTCGGCGCGAACATGCCGGCGGGGATCACCTCCGCGCTGGCCGGCGGCTCGGACGCGAAGTACGGCGTGATAGAGGTCGACGAGAAGTACCTCGCCGGTGTGGCACGCGACACGACACCCAAGGTCATCGCGCTGCTCAACCTCTCCCGCGACCAGCTCGACCGCGCGGCGGAGACCCGGATGCTGGCCGAGAAGTGGCGCGAGGGCCTCTCCGGCTCGAAGGCCGTGATCGTCGCCAACGCGGACGACCCGCTGATCGTCTGGGCGGCGTCCTCCTCCCCCAATGTGGTGTGGGTGGCGGCCGGGCAGGCGTGGAAGGACGACGCCTGGTCCTGCCCGTCCTGCGGCGGCGTGATGCGGCGCCCCGGCGACGACTGGTTCTGCGACGAGTGCGGTTTCCGCCGTCCCGCCCCGAGCTGGGCGCTGAACGGCGACTATGTGCTGGACCCGCACGGTTCGGCGTGGCCGATCCACCTCCAGCTTCCCGGCCGGGCCAACAAGGCGAACGCCACCAGTTCGGCGGCCGTCGCCGCGGTCTTCGGCGTGCCGCCGCAGGTCGCCCTGGAGCGCATGTACCAGGTGCAGGCGGTGGCCGGCCGGTACGACGTCGTCCCGTTCCTCGGCCGTGAGCTGCGGCTCCTGCTGGCGAAGAACCCGGCGGGCTGGCTCGAAACGTTTTCCCTGATCGACCCGCCGCCGACCCCGGTGATCCTTTCCGTGAACGCGCGCGGCGCGGACGGTACGGACACCTCGTGGCTCTGGGACGTCGACTACCCCCAGCTCCACGGCCACCCGATCTTCGTGCTCGGTGACCGCAAGCTGGACCTCGCGGTCCGGCTGGAGGTGGCCGGGCTGGACTTCCGGGTCTGCGAGACGCTGGACGAGGCCGTCCAGCTCGCCCCTCCGGGCCGTATCGAGGTCATCGCCAACTACACCGCCTTCCAGGATCTGCGCCGTCGTGTCGGCAACTGACCCCGGGGCGGGCCACCCCCGGAGAGGACGAAGCATGAGCAACAACAGCCTGCGGCTGGTGTGGGTGTACCCGGACCTCCTCAGCACCTACGGCGACCAGGGCAACGCCCTGGTGGTGGAGCGCCGGGCCAGGCAGCGCGGTCTCGACGTCTCGCGCGTCGATGTGCGCAGCGACCAGCCGGTGCCGACGTCGGGCGACATCTATCTGATCGGCGGCGGCGAGGACC
>DATCWZ010000592.1:0-3885 GCA_036566065.1 Streptomyces sp.
GCCCGGGTCCGTCATCGCCGCCCCCGAGGCCGGGGGTACCCTTGCGGATCCCGGCGTACCGCTGCCCAGCGGGCGGCCTCACGTGGCGCGGCAAGGTGACGCCGTAGCGCGGTGGTGCCGCCCCGCGCCCGGGACGCGGCGCGCCGACACCGTCCTGCGGCCGGGTCAGGTCGTCGCGGAGCCCGGGGCGTACGTTCCGAAGCTCCAGACGTTGCCCTCCGCGTCGCGCGCCATGTAGTCCCGCGAGCCGTAGTCCTGGTCCGTGGGCGGCATCAGGATCTCCACGCCGTGCTCCACCGCCCGGGCGTGGTGCGCGTCGACCTCGTCCACCACCACGTACACCCCCGCGGGACCCGCCCCCGCCATCGCCCTCGCGAAGATCCCCTCGCGTCCCTTGGAGCCGAGCATCACCCTGCCGTTGCCGCATGACAGCTCGGCATGCAGCACACTGCCGTCCTCCCCCTCGTACACCGCTTCCTCGGCGAAGCCGAACGCCTGCGTCAGCGTCCTGATCGCGGCCTTCGCGTCGTCGTACAGAATCGTCGGATACACCGTGGGCACTCCGCCCGCCGCGTCAGCCATCACGCTCACCCCATTCGCTTCCGTCCCGTCAACTGTGATCTCTGTCTCAGTCTCGCACCTCCCACTGACAACACCCCGTCCATGCGCTGCGGAGGCGGCGCCGCGGCAGGCCGCACGGGCGGGCGGGGCGGGCGTACGGCGTGAGTGCGCGGAAAAGCGGGTGGACACCGCCGGTAGAATGACCGTCATGGCAATTCTCCTTGTGCATTAGACGGCGTCGAGTCGTGCGTCCGCAGTCGTCCCTCCGCCGTCCAAACCGCCCTGGAGTTTTACCGTGATCACCGCTACCGGCATCGAGCTGCGCGCCGGCGCCCGCATGCTCATCGAATCCGCGTCCTTCCGCGTCGCCAAGGGCGACCGCATCGGCCTCGTCGGCCGCAACGGAGCGGGCAAGACCACCCTCACCAAGTGCCTCGCGGGCGAGGGGATTCCGGCCGCGGGCACCATCACCCGTACCGGCGAGATCGGATACCTCCCGCAGGACCCGCGCACCGGCGACCCCAATGTGCTCGCCCGGGACCGCATCCTCTCCGCCCGCGGTCTGGACGAGACCCTGCGCCGGATGCGGGAGAACGAGGAGCGGATGGCGACCGGTCGGGGCGCCACCCGCGAGAAGGCGATGAAGAAGTACGAGCGCCTGGAGACGGAGTTCCTCACCAAGGGCGGATACGCCGCCGAGGCCGAGGCCGCCACCATCGCCGCCGCGCTCAGCCTGCCCGACCGGATCCTCGGCCAGGAACTCCATACGCTGTCCGGCGGCCAGCGCCGCCGCGTCGAGCTGGCCCGCATCCTCTTCTCGGACGCCGATGTCCTGCTCCTGGACGAGCCCACCAACCACCTCGACGCGGACTCCATCGTCTGGCTGCGCGACTACCTGAAGACATACCGCGGCGGCTTCATCGTGATCTCCCACGACGTCGGGCTGGTCGAAACGGTCGTCAACAAGGTCTTCTACCTCGACGCAAACCGCTCCCAGATCGACGTCTACAACATGGGCTGGAAGCTCTACCAGCAGCAGCGCGAGGCCGATGAGAAGCGCCGCAAGCGCGAGCGCCACAACGCCGAGAAGAAGGCCGCGTCCCTCAACTCGCAGGCCGACAAGATGCGCGCCAAGGCCACCAAGACCGTCGCCGCGCAGAACATGGCCAAGCGGGCCGAGCGCCTGCTCGCCGGGCTCGACGCCGTCCGGGTCTCCGACAAGGTCGCCAAGCTGCGCTTCCCCGAACCCTCCCCGTGCGGCAAGACACCGCTGATGGCCGAGGGCCTGTCCAAGTCGTACGGATCGCTGGAAATCTTCACCGATGTGGACCTGGCCATCGACAAGGGGTCCCGGGTCGTCATCCTCGGGCTCAACGGCGCGGGCAAGACCACGCTGCTGCGGCTCCTCGGCGGCGCCGAGCAGCCGGACACCGGCCAGGTCATCCGGGGCCACGGCCTGAAGCTCGGCTACTACGCGCAGGAGCACGAGACCCTTGACCCCGAGCGCACGGTCCTGGAGAACATGCGCTCCGCCGCCCCCGACCTCGATCTCGTCGCGGTCCGCAAGACCCTGGGGTCGTTCCTCTTCTCCGGGGACGACGTCGACAAGCCCGCCGGAGTTCTCTCCGGCGGCGAGAAGACCCGCCTCGCCCTCGCGACCCTGGTCGTCTCGTCCGCCAACGTTCTCCTCCTGGACGAGCCGACGAACAACCTCGACCCGGCCAGCCGCGAGGAGATCCTCGGGGCGCTGCGTACGTACAAGGGCGCCGTCGTCCTCGTCACCCACGACGAGGGCGCGGTCGAGGCGCTCCAGCCCGAGCGGATCATCCTGCTGCCCGACGGCGTCGAGGACCTGTGGGGTGCCGACTACCGGGACCTGGTCGCCCTCGCCTGATCCGGATCCATCGCGCTCCGGATGGATCATTCGGCCCAGCGGTGATCCATCATCTGGGTGAGAGGCTCTCGTACCCCGGCGCGGCACCTTCACAATGGCTGCTCTGTGCACCCATAGCGGGCGATCCTCTCTTTACGCCCCTGACCTGGCCGTTTTTCCGTGCAATCTCCCCGCCGGCCACTTTCGCCCCATGGAATGCAAAATTCCGTTTGGCTGGCGGGGTGCTGGGACGGTGAATCCCGTTGTACGGACCTTGCCGAATGGGTGGCCAGGAAGCCGACTAGGGGTGATCATGAGAGTCCAGAGCGCACTTCCCATGAGGAGGCACGGGTGGCCGAGACTCTGAAGAAGGGCAGCCGGGTGACCGGCGCCGCGCGCGACAAGCTCGCGGCAGACCTGAAGAAGAAGTACGACTCCGGTGCGAGCATCCGGGCGCTGGCCGAAGAGACCGGCCGCTCCTACGGGTTCGTCCACCGGATGCTCAGCGAGTCCGGAGTGACGCTGCGGGGACGCGGCGGAGCGACACGGGGCAAGAAGGCCGCTTCGGCCTGACGGCCCCCGGGCGCCGGGGCCTGCTCATTGTGGGGCAGGCCCCGGGGCCCACCGGAACGCGGTGTGGTTACTGTTCAGTACTCACTCGTACGTGCTGAACCGCACCCGATCCGGAGGCGCCCCATGACCTCGCTCGACCCTGTGCTCGACCCTGTGCTCGACAAGGACGGCGTACGGCTCACCGTCGATGACGCGGTTGCCACGGTGACTCTCACCAACCCGGCCAAGCGCAACGCCCAGTCTCCCGCTCTGTGGCGGGCGTTGACAGCGGCCGGACGTGCACTGCCTGGCAACGTGCGCGTCGTCGTGCTGCGCGGCGAGGGCAAGTCCTTCTCCGCCGGTCTCGACCGGCAGGCGTTCACCCCCGAGGGGTTCGACGGCGAGCCGTCCTTCCTCGACCTGGCGCGCGGTTCCGAGGCGGAGCTCGACGTGACCATCGCCGAGTACCAGGAGGCGTTCACCTGGTGGCGCCGCAACGACATCGTGTCGGTCGCGGCCGTCCAGGGACATGCCATCGGGGCGGGCTTCCAGCTCGCACTGGCCTGCGACCTGCGGGTCGTTGCCGAGGACGTGCAGTTCGCCATGCGCGAGACCAGCCTAGGACTCGTACCCGACCTCGCCGGTACGTACCCGCTGGTGAACCTCGTCGGATACGCCCGCGCGCTGGAGATCTGCGCGACCGGCCGCTTCGTGCACGCCGAGGAGGCCGAGCGCATCGGCCTGGCCAACCTCGTCGTCCCGGGCGACCAGCTCGACGCCGCGGCCCACGACCTGGCGGCGGCGGTGCTCGCCGCGCCGCGCGACGCGGTCGTCGAGACCAAGGCCCTGCTGGGCGGCGCCGTCACCCGTTCGTACGAAGATCAGCGCATCGCCGAGCG
>DATCWZ010000322.1:0-10880 GCA_036566065.1 Streptomyces sp.
GACGAACGAGGCGCGGATCTCCTGCTCACTCACGGCTTTCATGGCGACGACGCTAGATGTGCCTATGAGCTTTAGGCAAATGAATAAGAGATGTAGGCAACGGTGGGGTGTCAGATGACCAGGTTCAGGGTGGTGGCCGAGATGCCCAGACGTACGCTCTGGCCCCAGGTCAGGCCCAGCGCGTCGCTCTCCATCCCGTCGCCGGCAGCGATCGCGGTGAGGTCAGTGGGCGGTGGTGCCGGGGCCCGCCGGGGCACCCGTCTCCGGTTCCCGGTCCGGCGCCGGGGTGTCCAGATCCGCGACGGTCCGCGTCAGCCAGCCCGTCCAGAACGTCTCCAGGTCGATGCCCCCGCGCAGCACCAGATGCCGCAGCCGGTCCTCCTGCGCCGTCCGGTCCGGCGGGAAGTCCCGCTCCTCGATGCGCTGATACTCCTCCAACTGCTGCCGGTGCAGCGCGAGATGACGCCGCAGCTCCGCCACAAGACCGGGCGCCCCGACCACCGCCGCCGCCCGCAGCCGCAGCAGCAGCGGATCGCGTACCGGCCGGGGATCCTCCGCCAGCGCCACCCATGCCGTCAGCGCGTCGCGGCCCGCGGGCAGCACCTCGTACTCCTTCTTCTGCCCGCGGGCCGGCTGCGCCGACGGCAACACCCGGATGTGTCCGGCCTGTTCGAGCTTTCCCAGCTCGCGATAGATCTGCTGATGCGTGGACGGCCAGAAGTAGCCGATCGAACGGTCGAACCTGCGCGTCAGCTCCAGCCCCGACGACGGCTTTTCGAGCAGGGCGGTGAGAATCGCGTACGGGAGTGACATGCTCTGCATCCTAAGGACGGCCGGGCCTGGGGAGGCGGCGCCTCAGAGCGCCGCCGCGACCTCCGTGCCCTGGCGGATCGCCCGCTTGGCGTCCAGCTCGGCCGCCACATCGGCGCCGCCGATCAGACGCACGGAACGGCCCGCCGCGCGCATTTCCTCGTACAGCTCACGCCGCGGCTCCTGGCCCGCGCACAGCACCACGGTGTCGACCGGCAGCAGCCGCTGCTCGCCATCGACGGTGATGTGCAGGCCCTCGTCGTCGATCCGGTCGTAGGTGGCGCCCGCGGTCATCGTGACGCCCCGGTGCCGCAGTTCGGTGCGGTGGATCCAGCCGGTCGTTTTCCCGAGTCCCGCACCGACCTTGCTCGTCCTGCGCTGCAGCAGATGCACCGTGCGCGGCGGCTCCGGGCGCTCCGGGGCGCACAGCCCGCCCCGGTCCGCGTAGTCGGTGTCCACGCCCCAGTGCCGGAAGAACACCTCCGGGTCGAGACTCGCCGTATCGCCGCCGTCCGTCAGGAACTCCGCGACATCGAACCCGATGCCGCCTGCCCCGACGATCGCCACCCGGTCGCCGACGGGTGCCCCGTCGCGCAGCACGTCCAGATAGCCGACCACGCCGGGGCGAGCGGCGCCCGGGATCGCGGGGGAGCGGGGCTCGACACCGGTGGCCAGGACCACCTCGTCGTATTCGCCGAGCATGCCGGCCGTGGCCCGCGTACCGAGCCTGAGCTCGACGCCCTGCTCGGCCAGCCGTGTACGGAAGTAGCGCAGCGTCTCGTTGAACTCCTCCTTGCCGGGCACCCGGCGCGCCACGTTGAGCTGGCCGCCGATCTCCTCGGCCGTGTCGAACAGCGTCACCGTGTGCCCGCGCTCGGACGCGGTGACCGCGCACGCCAGACCGGCCGGTCCCGCGCCGACCACCGCGACGCGCTTACGGGTTTGGGTCGGCGTGAGCACCAACTCCGTCTCGTGGCAGGCGCGCGGGTTGACCAGGCAGGAGGTGACCCGGCCGCTGAAGACATGGTCGAGACACGCCTGGTTGCAGCCGATGCAGGTGTTGATCGCGTCGGCGCGGCCCTCGGCGGCCTTGGCGACGAAGTCGGGGTCGGCGAGGAACGGCCTGGCCATCGACACCATGTCCGCGCGGCCCGAGGCGAGTATCTCCTCGGCGACTTCGGGGGTGTTGATGCGGTTGCTGGTCACCAGCGGTACGGACACCGAGCCGCGCACCTTCCGGGTCACCCAGGTGAAGGCGCCGCGCGGCACGGAGGTCGCGATGGTGGGGATGCGCGCCTCGTGCCACCCGATCCCCGTGTTGATGATCGTCGCCCCGGCCGCCTCGATCTCCTGAGCGAGGCGTATGACCTCGTCGAGCATCGAACCGCCCGGTACCAGGTCCAGCATCGACAGCCGGTAGATCAGGATGAAGTCGCTGCCGACCCGCTCGCGGACCCGGCGCACGATCTCCACGGGGAACCGGATGCGGTTCTCGTACGAGCCGCCCCAGCGGTCCGTACGGCGGTTGGTGGCGGCGACGATGAACTCGTTGATCAGATAACCCTCGGAGCCCATGATCTCGACGCCGTCGTAGCCCGCGCGTTGGGCGAGTTCCGCGGCCCGGACGAAGTCCTCGATGGTCTCCTCGACCTCGTCGCCGGTCAGGGCGTGCGGGGTGAACGCGCTGATCGGCGCCTTGAGCGCGCTCGGGGCGACCAGGTCCGGGTGGTGCGCGTAGCGGCCGAAGTGGAGGATCTGCATGGCGATCCGCCCGCCCGCCTCGTGCACCGCCGAGGTGATCCGGGTGTGCTGAGAGGCCTCTGCCTCGTCGGTCATCTTCGCGCCGCCGGGGGAGGAGCAGCCGCGCGCGCTGGGTGCGATTCCGCCGGTGACGATGAGGCCGACCCCGCCCCGGGCACGGGCCGCGTAGAAGGCGGCCATCCGCTCGAAGCCGCCCTCGACCTCTTCGAGCCCGATGTGCATCGATCCCATCAGCACGCGGTTGGGGAGGGTGGTGAACCCGAGGTCCAGCGGGCTCAGCAGGGTGGGGTACGGACTCGTCGGGCTCATCGGGGGCTCCTCGCGCAGGGTCGTGCCCAGTTGTAGACCACCCGGACACGTTTATGCAACAAGTTGCACAATGTTCCCGGCCACGCCGAGGTAGCTCACACCTGGCACCCGTGACTCCTGCCGCCCCGGAGGCATGTCATACGATCTGACCGGCGGGCTTCCACCGCCCGTTCACTCCGAGTCACTCATGGAGGCCACCGTGCCCAGGACAGCCAACGGCAATCGAGGCCGCAGCACCCGTAACCTCGCTACCGCATTCGCCGTGACGGCGGGACTGCTTCTCGCGGCCGGCTGTTCCTCCGGCGACGACGGACCGAGCAAAGCCAAGGGCGACGTGCCCGTGGTCGCGCAGGGCAAGCTGACCACCTGCACCCACCTGCCCTACCCGCCGTTCCAGTCCGAGCAGAACGGCAAGGTCGTCGGGTTCGACGTCTCCCTCATCGACCTCGTGGCGAAGGACCTCGGTGTCGAGCAGAAGATCCTCGACACCCCGTTCGAGAACTTCAAGACCGGTGCCTTCCTCAACTCCGGCGAGTGCGACCTCGCGGCCGCCGGTATGACGATCACGCCCGAGCGTGCGAAGAACGTGGACTTCTCCGTCCCGTACTTCAACGCCACGCAGGCGCTGCTGACCACGAAGAAGGCCAACGTCACCTCGCTCGACGTCATCAAGGCCAAGAAGCTCAAGCTCGGCGCCCAGGCCGAGACGACCGGTGAGAGCTACGCCACCGGCCAGGGCTTCGACCCGGTCGCGTTCGAGAGCTCCGACGCCGTGCTCAACGGGCTGCGTACCAACCAGGTCGACGCCGTCATCATCGACTACCCGGTCGCCCAGGGCTGGCTCAAGGACAAGGCCAACGCGGCCGTCTTCAGCCTGGGCCAGAACATCGACACCGGGGAGCAGTACGGCATCTCCGTCAAGAAGGGCAACACCAAGCTGCTCGCGGCCATCGACAAGGCGATCAAGGACGCCAAGGCCGACGGCACCTACGACAAGCTGTACGTGCAGTGGATCGGACCGCTGCCCAAGGGCCAGTCGTGACCTCTGGGCTCTCCCGCCGCCAGCGACGCCGCGTATCCCAAGGGATCCAGTACGCGCTCCTGGCGGCGGTGATCGCCCTCATATGCTTCGCGGCCGACTGGGACACCCTGCAGAACCAGTTCGCCCAGAAGGAACTGGCCAAGAAGCTCTTCCCGGACATCATCACCATCGCGCTGCGCAACACCGTGGTGTACACGATGTCCGGTTTCGTGTTCGGGCTGGCCCTCGGCCTGGTCATCGCGCTGATGAGGCTGTCGTCGGTCGCCCCCTACCGGTGGCTGGCGAGCATCTACATCGAGGTCTTCCGGGGCCTGCCCGCCCTGCTGATCTTCATCTTCGTCGGCGTGGCCGTCCCGCTCGCGTTCCCCGGTACGGAGATTCCCGGAGGGACGTACGGAAAGGTCGCCCTGGGCCTCGGCCTGGTCGCCGCCGCCTACATGGCGGAGACGATCAGGGCGGGCATCCAGGCCGTGCCCAAGGGGCAGATGGAGGCGGCCCGTTCACTGGGCTTCTCGCACGGCAGGGCCATGGTCTCCGTGATCATCCCGCAGGCGCTCCGTATCGTCATTCCGCCGCTGACCAACGAGCTCGTGCTGCTGTTCAAGGACTCCTCGCTCGTCCTGTTCCTCGGCGTCACGCTCCAGGAGCGGGAACTGACCAAGTTCGGGCGCGATCTGGCCAGCCAGACCGCCAACTCCACACCGATCCTCGTCGCGGGCCTGTGCTACCTGCTCGTGACGATTCCGCTGAGCTTCGTGGTGCGTTGGCTCGAGGCCCGCGCGGACAGGGCCAGGTGAGGAGCACAGTGCCGCAGCGGCAGAAGACGGTGGGGAACATGGGTACGGACCGCTCGCAGATCGAGATCCGCGGCCTGCACAAGTCCTTCGGCAGCAACAAGGTGCTGCGGGGCATCGACCTCGATGTCGCCACAGGCGAGGTGGTGTGCGTCATCGGGCCCTCGGGCTCCGGCAAGTCGACGCTGCTGCGCTGCGTCAACCTGCTGGAGGAGCCGTCCGCGGGGCACGTCTACGTCGGCGGTACGGAGGTCACCGACCTGGACGTGGACATCGACGCCGTACGCCGCCGTATCGGCATGGTCTTCCAGCAGTTCAACCTCTTCCCGCACCTGACCGTGACCGAGAACCTCACCCTGCCCCAGCGGCGGGTGCTCGGGCACAGCAAGGACCGTGCGGCGGCGGTCGCCCGGGAGAACCTCGCACGCGTCGGACTGGCCGCGAAGGCCGACGCCTACCCGGCGCAGCTCTCGGGCGGACAGCAGCAGCGCGTGGCCATCGCCCGGGCGCTGGCCATGGGCCCGGAAGTCATGCTGTTCGACGAGCCGACCTCCGCGCTCGACCCGGAACTCGTCGGTGACGTCCTGGCGGTCATGCGGATGCTCGCCTCGGAGGGCATGACCATGATGGTCGTCACCCACGAGATGAGCTTCGCCCGCGAGGTCGCCGACCGTGTCGTGTTCATGGACGGCGGGGTGATCGTGGAGGAGGGCCCGGCCGAGCAGGTCGTGATGAACCCGCAGCACGAACGGACCAGGAACTTCCTCACCCGCATCCTCGACCCGGCGGCCACCGGGGAACCGGCGCCCGACGCGCCGGAACGCGGGCCGAAGGGCGACGCATAGCGGTACAAGGGCGGAAGGGCGGCGGCCCCGGCGGCCGCCCGGGCCACTCCGCGTGCCGGCCCGGCCCGGACGGATTTCGGGCTCCCCGGTCAGCCGCCGAGCGACCCCGGTGTCGTCTGCTCCGCCCAGATGACCTTGCCCTCCTTCGTATAGCGCGTGCCCCATCGCTCCGCGAACTGGGCCACGAGGAAGAGGCCGCGTCCGCCCTCGTCCGTGCTGGCCGCGTAGCGCAGATGTGGCGAGGTGCTGCTGTGGTCGGAGACCTCGCAGGTGAGCACGCGGTCGCGGATCAGCCGCGCCTTGATCGGCCCCGCGGCGTGGCGTACGGCGTTGGTGATCAGTTCGCTGCAGATCAGCTCCGTCGTGTACACGAGGTCCTCCAGCCCCCACTCCATGAGCCGGTCGGAGACGGCGGCGCGTACCCGGCGAACGGCGGCGGGGTCGGGCTCCACGTCCCACTCGGCGACCTGCCCGGCCCCCAGGACCCGCGTACGGGCGACGAGCAGCGCGATGTCGTCCCTGCGGTGCTCGGGGAGCATGGCGTCGAGCACGGCGTCGCAGGTCCCCTCGGGCGACGGGTCAGCGCGTGCCAGCGTCTCGCGGAGCAGGGCCAGCCCGATGTCGATGTCCTGGGCGCGGCGCTCGACGAGACCGTCCGTGAACATCACGAGCCTGCTGCCCTCGGCGAGACTCAGCTCGGCGGCCTCGAAGGGCAGCCCGCCGATGCCCAGCGGAAGGCAGGGCGGTACCTCCAGGAACTCCACACTCCCGTCGGGATGTACGAGCGCGGGCGGCGGGTGGCCCGCGCTTGCGATGGCACAGGTGCCGGACACGGGGTCGTAGATCGCGTAAAGGCAGGTGGCGCCGGTGACGCTGGTTCTGTCACCGGCCATGATCGCGTCCTGGTCGATCAGGGTGACCAGCCTGTCGAGGTGACTGAGGAGTTCCTCGGGCGGCAGGTCCAGCGGGGTGGAGAAGTTGTGCACGGCCGTACGCAACTGCCCCATGGTGGCTGCGGCGTGCAGTCCGTGCCCGACGATGTCACCCATGACGAGCGCCACCCTGGCGCCCGGCAGCGGGATGACGTCGAACCAGTCGCCGCCGACCGCGAGCGCGGGAAGGTACCGGGAAGCGACCTCGACGGCGTTCTGTTCGGGCAGCCCGCGGGGGAGCAGCCTCCGCTGCAGCGCCACGGCCATGCCGTGCTCGCGGGTGTAGCGGCGCGCGTTGTCGAGGGAGACGGAGGCCCGGGTGGCCAGTTCGGACGCGAGAGAGAGATCGTCCTGGTCGAAGGGCTCGGGCTTCTCGGAACGCCAGAAGTGGACCATGCCCAGCAGCACGCCGCGGGCGGACAGCGGGGCCGTGATGAGCGAGTGGATCCCGTAGCCGATGACGCGCAGGCCCCGCTCCGGGTCCAGGTCCACCTCCTGCCAGTTCGTGGAGTCATGCAGATGAGGCACCAGGACGGCCACGTCGCCCTCGACGGCGCGGGCCTGCGGCGAGGACGGTGAGAAAGTCATCCGGTCGCCGACGGCGAACAGGGGAGCGTCGTCCCGGATGCCGTTGACGGCCGCGCGCTGCATCCGCCGGCTGCCGGTGATCGTGCTGTCCGTCCCCAGGTCGTCGTCGTGCAGAACTGACTCGGCCAGGTCCACGGCGACGTAGTCGGCGAAGCGCGGAACCGCGACCTGCGTCAGCTCTTCCGCCGTACGGATCACATCCAGCGTGGTGCCGATTCCGCCCGTCGCGTCATAGAGCAGCTTCAGCCGCCACCGGACCAGCTCGACCCGCTGCGACGCCTCGCCGATCATCTGCATCACTTCTTCGGTGCCGATCTCCTCCTCTCCGGCGACCGTGGAAACCGCGAGCCGCGCCGACGCGGCGCCCACCGAACCCGCGAGCTGGGCCTCCACATGATGGACCAGCTCCGGCGGTGCTTCGGCTGTCGGCGAGTCGGCTGCCCCGCCGGGCGACGAGCGCAGCACGCGCTGGGCGCCCTCCCGCCCGAGGAAGCGCTCCAGCAGGGCCTGCAGTTCCCCGACGGTGGCCCGGACCTGCCAGCGCCGCTCCCTGAAGGGCTCTTCGGGCACATCGACGAACTGCACCGCCTGGGCCCGCTCGGCAGCGCGCGGCCGACCCGCGAGGGAGACGACGACATACCCGCCGAGGTTCAGCAGCGCGCTCCAGAACATCGCATGGCTGATCGGGTCCATCACAGGCAGATCGAACAACTGCCCAGGCCGGAGCAGCCTGATACCGAACGGGCCCTCCCGCAGGAACGACGTGGACAGCCGCCCGGCCTGGGCGAAGGTCGGCAGTACCAGGGTGTACGCCCACACGGCGAACCCCAGCACCAGGCCGACCAGCACGCCACGGCGCGTTCCGCCCTTCCAGAACAGGCCGCCCAGGACGGCGGGCGCGAACTGCGCCACAGCCGCGAACGACACCAGGCCGATCGACACCAGTGCCGGTTCCTCGCCCGCGACCCGGAAGTACGCGTAACCGAGCAGCAGGATCAGCACGATGGCCGCCCGGCGAATGCCCAGCACCAGCCCGGCGACGCTGGCCCGGTGCACCAGTCTTGACTTGCTGCGCAGCAGCAGCGGCATCACCAGCGAGTTCGACACCATGGTGCTGAGCGCGATCGACTCGACGATGACCATGCTGGTGGCCGCGCTGAGGCCGCCGATGAAGACGAACAGGGTGAGAGCCTGGTGGCCTCCGGCCATCGGCAGGGTCAGCACGAAGAAGTCGGCGTCGGTGGTTCCACCGAAGCGCAGAAGCCCGCCGGCCGCGATCGGAAGCACGAAGATGCTGATCACGAGCATGTACAGCGGGAACAGCCACACCGCCCGCTTGAGGTGTTTCTCGTCGACGTTCTCGACCACGCTGATCTGCCACTGCCGGGGCAGTAGCACGATCGCCAGCATGGACAGCACCATGAGCCAGACCCACGAGCCGTAGCCGGTCTGCCCGCGGAGGGTGAACAGTGAGGTGAAGCCTCTGTCCGCGGCCCGGGAGAACAGGTCGTCGAATCCCCCGAACATCCAGAAGACCACGAAGATCCCGACCGAGAGGAACGCCACGAGCTTGACCACGGACTCGAACGCGATGGCGGCAACCATGCCCTCGTGGCGCTCGGTGGCATCCAGATGGCGGGTGCCGAAGAGGATGGCGAACGCGGCGAGCACCAGCGCCGCGTACAGCCCGGTGTCCTGTAACACCGGGATATGGCTCAGTTCCGGGACGGACGTGATATCGGGGTGGCGTCGAATGGTCGCGAAGGCGATGGAAACCGCCTTGAGCTGCAGTGAGATATAGGGAATGACCCCCACCACAGCGATGATCGTCACCAGGCAGCCCAGCGTGGTGCTCTTGCCGTAGCGGGCGGAGATGAAGTCGGCCAGCGAGGTGATCCGGTGCCGGCGGCTGATCCGGATGATCTTGCGCAGCACCAGCCAGCCGAGGGCGAGCATGATCGTCGGCCCCAGGTAGATCGGCAGGAATTCGACTCCGGCCCGCGCGGCCAGGCCCACGCTGCCGTAGTACGTCCACGAGGTGGCGTACACGCCGAAGGACAGTGCGTAGATCGTGGCGTTGTTGATGACACTCCGGCCGGAGTCCGCCCGACGGTCGCCCCAGAAGGCTACGGCGAACAGGAGGCCGAGGTATGCGACCGAGACGACGACGATGAACCACGTGTTGAGCACTGTCTACCTCGATCTGCCGACGATCACGGCGACCAGACCGATCACGACGGCCCACACGAGGAACAGGTAAGCCGCGATGAGGGGGACTCCGAAGACGAGTTCCATACGATCGAACCGCGCAAGGAACGGCGGAATGGTCAGCACGAACCCCGCGACCGCCACGGCCATCAGGCGCAGACCGAGCAGTTCGTCGTCCCGCGACTCCGCCATGAGCCGCCTCCGTCTCCTCGAATCACACTGCGACGTACGTCTGGGATGTGGTCCGTCACGCCATGGCGTCGGTCGGCGCCGAGGTGTAGCGCACTGCTCAGTGCAACACGGCACCGGGAGGCCCGCTACCGCGCGGATGCGCAGTTCAGGGCATGATCGGCTGCCGGGAACGCGCAGATCCGTGATCAACACCGGTGAGCGGGCTTGTCGGATTGACGTAAGGAAATTCGCATCATATGCGGCGTATCGGGTAATCGGAACCATGTGGAAGCCGATTCTTCCCATACGAGAGGGAGCGACGCATATGTCGTACTCACAGCATTCCACCGACATGGGATCCCATCCGGAACTGGTGGAGATGCGGAACAGGCTTGAAAAGACCGCATCGAGCGGGACGGCGGTCGTGATTGAGGGGCTCGTCGTGCTGGCGGGTGTCTACGCCGCGATATCGCCCTGGATCGTGCACTTCTCCGGTGCCGAGGCGAACCTCACCACGAACAACCTGATCGTGGGACTCGTCGTCGCCGTGATCGGCATGGGTATGGCACTCGTCCCGGACCGTATGTTCCGGCTGACATGGGCGCTGGTGCCGCTGGGCGTCTGGCTCATCATTTCGCCCTGGGTCGCCACCGCCGCGCACACCGCAGGATCGGGGATCATTTGGAGCAACGTCGTCACAGGAGCGGTCATCTGCCTCACGGGCCTCGCGGCCGCGGGGCTGACCATCGGAGTCAGCCGTCGGACGACCCGCTGACCCCGCACGCCACGCGCACCCCGTACAGCTACCCGGGCACGCGCGGTGATGAGATGGCGCCGTCCGCTTCCACGACGGCGAGCCCGCAGCGGAAGCGGACGGCGCTCTTCTGCGCTCAGTGCAGCCGCCGGTGCCGGGGGCGACGGGTACGCGGCGCAGGCCGGTAGAGCAGCAGAAAGACGGTGGCGACGACCGCGACCGCCTGGGCCACGACGGCGGCCCGTTTCTCGCCGTACCAGAGCGGTTCGTACATGTCCGGGAACGGACCCCAGGAGCCGATGTCCGCGTACCGGTAGATCAGCAGGAGCGCGAGCCCGCCGGCCGCGACGCACCAGGCGAACAGGTCGACCGGCCACCGGTGCCACACCAGGACCAGCAGCGCGGCCAGCGCGGCGATGGCCGCCTCGATCCGGAACAGCGTGCCCTGGCTGATGTCGGCCGCGACGGCGTCGTACCGCTCGGCCAGGTACGCGTGCATATAGGCGTCCACGGCGAGACCGGCGGCGGCGAGGACCCGTGCCGCACCGCGCAGCCAGCGGCCCGCGCCGCCGCTGTGCGCGGGCGCGTCGGACGTGGGGAAGATGTCGGAGGACACTGCGGCTCCCTTCGCTCCGGTGGGCCGGGTGCGGGTCACTTGACGGTGAG
>DATCWZ010000279.1:0-2618 GCA_036566065.1 Streptomyces sp.
CCGGGCGGCCGTATCGGCATCTCCGATGTCGTCGCGGATGACGCCCTGGAGCCCGCCCAGCGTGCCGAGCGGGGCGACTACGTCGGGTGCATCGCAGGGGCGCTGTCCTTCTCCGAGTACCGCCAGGGCCTCGAAGCCGCCGGATTCACCGATGTGACGATCACCCCGACCCACGCCGTCGCCGACGGGATGCACTCCGCGATCGTCCGCGCGACGAAGCCGGGCGATCAGGGCTGATGACCGGCGGCACCGTGGCGTCGGCCGTGCATCCGCCGGTGCCGCTGCCAAGGTGCTCGCATGGTCACTCTGCCCGATTTCGCCCCCATGCTCGCCACCCCGGGCCCGCTGCCTTCCCCCGCCCAGGACGACCGGTGGGCGTACGAGGTGAAACAGGACGGCCAGCGGGCCATGATCTATCTGCCCGGTGACGGTTCCGTGCTGCTGCGGGCCCGGTCCGGTACGGACATCACGCCCGCCTACCCCGAACTCGTACCCCTGGGAGCCGCCCTCGGCGATGTGCCCGCCGTGCTGGACGGCGAGATCGTCGCGCTGGACAGCGAGGGGCGCAGCGACTTCGAGCGGCTGCAGTCCCGGATGGGGCTGTACGGCTCCCCCGCGAAGGCGGCCCGCATGGCGGAACGGGTCCCGGCCCATCTGTTCGTCTTCGACGCCCTGTTCCTGCGCCGCCGCAGCCTCGTACGACTGCCCTATACGGAGCGTCGCGCGGTCCTGGAGGAGCTCGCACTGCACGCGGCGCACTGGTCGACGCCCGGGGCGTCCTTCGGGCACGGGGAGGAAGCCCTGGAGATGACCAGGGATGCCGGGCTCGAAGGGCTGATCGCTAAGCGGCTCGACTCCGTGTACGAACCCGGGGTCCGTTCCCGTGCGTGGATCAAGATCCGCCATGTCCGTACGATCGACGTGATCGTCGGCGGCTGGGTGCCCGGGCGGGGCCGGCTCGGCGGGCTGCCGGGGGCGCTGCTGGTCGGGGAGCGGCACGCGGGCGGGCTGCTGCGGTACGCGGGCAGCGTCGGGACCGGGTGGAGCGAGAAGGAGCGCAGGACGCTCGCCGGGCTGCTGAAGGTCGCCGCGGTCGACGAGTGCCCGTTCGACACCGTGCCGCCGGTGGTGGGGGCGCGGTGGGTGCTGCCCCGGCTGGTCGGCGAGGTGCGCTACTCCACGCGGACCAGGGCCGGGAAGCTGCGCCAGCCGTCCTGGCACCGGCTGCGGCCCGACCTCGCGCCGGAGGACATCGGGTGAGCCGGTGCCTGGGCCTGTGTCTTGGCGTCCGTCGACTTCTTCGCCGCACCCGGCCGGGATGGGTCAGGGCCGGAAGCATTCCGTCGCTCCGGTGCCCGCAGGATCGAAGCACACCCGTAGTCCGGTGAGGTCACTTGCGTCGATCATGGGTGTGTAGACGTAGTCCCTCGCGGCGCCGGCGTCGGCGATACGGGCCCGCTGCGGGGAGCTGCCAGGGGCCGAGATCTCCAGGGCGTCTCCGGAGCCCGTATGCCAGAACCGTCCCCAGGCCGCGGAGCACGCCGTGCTGTACCGGATCTGCACATACGCACCCGTCCTGGAGCGGTGGCGCGGTCCGAGCACCTTTGAGCGTTCGCTCGATGCGCAGGACATCAGTTCGGCGTCCTTGCCCTGGCATGTCTTTCCCCGACAACCGGCAGGGGGATTCAGCGCGGCAGGTGCCGGGCTCGTTGGCGGTCCGGCGTCCTGGCCCCGCAGGGACCATGCCGCCATCACGGCTACGGCGGCCAGGGCGACCGCCCCGGCGCCGAGCGCGTACGGCCGCCGACGCCGCGCCCTGCTGTCGATGACCCCGCCACCGGTGACTTCCCCGGCGGCATCGGCCGGCTCGGACTGGGGAATCGCCGGGGTGTGCGAGGCACGCCCGCTCCACTCGGCGTCCGCCAGTTCCCACAGCGCGATCAGCCGCCCGGGAGGCTCCCCCGCCAACGCGCACAGCGCCTCGACGGCCTGTCTGGGTGTCGGCTTCTTCCCGTTGAGATAACGCTCCCACGACGACTTGCTGTACGCGGTGCGCTCGGCCAGCGCCGCCAGGCTCAGGCCCGTGCGGGCCCGCGCCTCGCGGAGTCCCTCGGCCAGCGCCACGCATTCCGGTGCGGGCCCGGTCATCTACGCAGCACCCGCCAGGTGTCCGGGCCCACCACGCCGTCCACCGGCAGTCCGGCCTTCTCCTGCAGACGTGCCACGGCCGCCCTGGTCTGCTGTCCGTAGACCCCGTCGACGGTCCCTGGATCCATGGTGTGCTCCGCCAGGAGACACTGCGCCTCCACCACGTCCCAGCCCTGGCTCGCGAGAACAGCGGTGCGGGTCGTGCTGTATCCCGCGCCCAGTCCTCCGCCTGTCGCGGGAGTCCTGCGGACCGTGCACGGGTAGGTCCTGCCCAGCTTGTAGACATACGGGCCCGGGCCCTCAGCGGCTGCGGTCCCGCCCGGCTGTGGGCCGCCCACCGCCGTCCGCGCGCTGCTGTCACCGCCGTCGTGGCTGGCGAAGGGTGCGGCGATCAGCAGGCCGGCGCCCACTCCCACAAGTGCGGCGGCGACCACAGCGGCGAGGGCGACGGACCTGCGTACTCCCGGCGG
>DATCWZ010000372.1:0-2730 GCA_036566065.1 Streptomyces sp.
GGCGGATCGCCCGGCAGGGGCAGGGAGGGGGCGGCGGAGGTCATCGGTCGTCACCCCGGACGAGCACCTTGACCCGGCTGACATGGTGCCGTACGACCTGCGCCGCGCCCTCCGCATCACCGGCTCTGATGGCTTCGAACAGCTCGGTGTGCTCGGCGATATTGGCGGCGATCCGGCCCGGGTGCGCCTCCAGCACGGCGACGCCCATGCGCAACTGGCGGTCGCGGAGCTGGTCGTAAAGGCGCGACAGTATCTCGTTGCCCGCGTTCTTCACGATCTCGGCGTGGAAACAGCGGTCCTTCACAGAGACCTCGGCCAGGTCCCCGTCCCGCGCGAGCTGCCGCTGCTCGTCCAGGATCTGCTCCAGCCTGCCGATCAGCCGCGCCGAAGCGGGCACAGCCTTGCGGGCGGCGAACTCCTCGATGAGCAGCCTGGTCTCCACCACATCGGCGATCTCCTGCGCGGAGACGGCCAGCACCAGGGCGCCCTTCTTCGGATAGAGCTTGATGAGGCCCTCGACCTCAAGACGCAGCAGCGCCTCGCGGACGGGAGTGCGGGAGACGCCGACGGCCTCCGCCAGATGGCCCTCGGTGAGGAGCGTGCCGCCCTCGTACCGGCGGTCGAGGACCGCCTGCTTGATGTGGGTGTAGACCCGTTCGGCGGCGGGGGGCTGCTTGGGGGAGGGGCCCACGGGGCGCTGGGCGGGCGCGGATGCGGCGGACATGTACACAGCATAGATACAACATGTACGCATCCGCCCCTGGAGTCCGGACTGTGGACGGCGGACGGACCGCCCACCGAAACCCCACACAGGACAAACGCCTGTTCAACGAAAACCGGTTCGTCTGAAATGACCGGAGATCCCGTACATCCCTTTCCCCGGTTCGCGGGTCTTGTGACGAGACCCTTCCGCATTCGCGAATACGGAGCGATTCCTTTGACAACCAGCCTTCCGAGCGTGCGCAAAGCCGCCGTGGTCGCCCTCTCCACCGGCGCGCTGCTCACCGCCTCCGCGCTGACCACGCCGGCCCAGGCGGCCTCCGTCCCGGCCCCCGCGGTCACGAGCAAGGGCGCCTTCCTGCTCAACAACGCGTCGGGCGCCACGGTCTACAGCAAGAGTGCGGACACCAGGCGCCAGATGGCCAGTACGACGAAGATCATGACGGTCGCCGTCGTGCTCTCCACCAAGGGCGTGAACCTCGACCGCAAGGTGACCGTCAAGCAGGCATACCGCGACTACGTCACCAAGCAGGGCGCCAGCACCGCCGATCTGCGTACCGGCGACAAGGTCACCGTCCGCCAGTTGCTGTACGGCACCCTGCTGCCCTCGGGCTGCGACGCTGCCTACGCCCTCGCCGACACCTTCGGCTCCGGGAAGACGACCTCCGCCCGCGCCAAGTCGTTCATCTCGCAGATGAACAAGAAGGCCGCGGCGCTGGGGCTCAAGCACACCGCGTTCGACTCGTTCGACGGCATCTCCAAGGCCGGCAACAACGTCACCACCCCGCGCGACCTGGCGAAGATCGCCCAGTACGCGATGAAGAACTCCCAGTTCCGTACGGTCGTCAAGGCCACCTCGTACAAGGGCACCGCCACGTCCGCCACGGGCGGCAAGCGCACGTACACCTGGTACAACACCAACCAGCTGCTGGGCTCGTACAAGGGCGCCATCGGCATCAAGACCGGCACGGGCACCGCAGCGGGACCGTGTCTCGTCTTCGCGGCCACCCGGGGCGGCAAGACGCTCGTCGGCGTCGTCCTGAACGGCTCCTCGCGGTACAAGGACGCGGCGAAGATGCTCGACTACGGCTTCGGCGTGAAGCCCGCAGCCCACTCGTCCGCATCGACGCTGAAGCTCAAGCCGCTTCCCCTGGGCTCACAGCGCGACTGATCCGGGCGGCCCATCCGAACGCGAGGGGCCCGCGCGGTAACAGTCACCGCGCAGGCCCCCTCGTGGATGGTGCCGCTCAGGCCCAGGTGATCAGCCGCTTCGGCTGCTCCAGGATCGCGGCGACATCCGCGAGCACCTTGGAACCCAGCTCGCCGTCGACCAGCCGGTGGTCGAACGACAGCGCCAGCGTGGTGACCTGCCGGGGCTTGACCTTGCCCTTGTGGACCCAGGGCTGGAGCTTGATGGCCCCGACCGCGAGAATCGCGGACTCGCCCGGGTTCAGGATCGGCGTGCCCGTGTCGACACCGAAGACGCCGACATTGGTGATCGTCACCGTGCCGCCCGCCATGGCGGCCGGCGACGTCTTGCCCTCGCGCGCCGTGGTGACCAGCTCGCCCAGTGCCGCGGCCAACTGGGGCAGGGTCTTGTCCTGGGCGTCCTTGATGTTCGGCACGATCAGCCCGCGCGGAGTGGCCGCGGCGATACCCAGGTTGACGTAGTGCTTGAGCACGATCTCCTGGTTCGCCTCGTCCCACGAGGCGTTGACCGCCGGGTTCCGCTTGATCGCGACCAGGAGGGCCTTGGCGATGAGCAGGAGCGGGTTGACCCGCACCCCCGCCATGTCCTTGTCCTCCTTGAGCTCCGCCACCAGCCTCATGGTGCGCGTCACATCGACGGTGACGAACTCGGTGACATGCGGTGCGGTGAAGGCGCTGCTGACCATCGCCTGCGCGATGGCCTTCCGTACGCCCTTGATCGGGATACGGGTCTCGCGGGCGCCCGGGACCGCTGCCGCGGCGGGTGCGGGGACCGGCTCGGCCACCGGCTGCGCGGGCGCG
>DATCWZ010000366.1:0-2029 GCA_036566065.1 Streptomyces sp.
ATGACCGCACGGCTTGCCGATATCGCACATCATGCGGGGGTCAGCGAAGCGACGGTCAGCCGTGTACTGAACGGCAAGCCCGGTGTCGCCGCGGCCACCCGCGAATCCGTCCTCGCGGCACTCGACGTCCTCGGTTACGAGCGTCCGGTACGGCTGCGCAGGCGCAGCGCGGGCCTGGTCGGCCTGATCACCCCGGAGCTGGAGAACCCGATCTTCCCGGCGCTGGCCCAGGTCATCGGCCAGGCGCTGACCCGGCAGGGATACACGCCGGTCCTGGCGACGCAGACCCCGGGCGGTTCCACCGAGGACGAACTCACGGAGATGCTGGTCGACCGGGGCGTCTCGGGCATCATCTTCGTTTCCGGGCTGCACGCCGACACCTCGGCGGACATGTCACGCTATGAACAACTGCGTACGCAGGGCGTTCCGTTCGTCCTGGTCAACGGCTTCTCGCCGAAGGTCAGGGCGCCGTTCATCTCGCCCGACGACCGGGCGGCGATGCGGCTCGCGGTGACGCATCTGGTCTCGCTGGGGCACCGCAGGATCGGTCTCGCGGTCGGGCCCCGGCGCTTCGTTCCCGTACTGCGCAAGATCGAGGGCTTCCACGCCACGATGCGGGAGCAGTTGCACCTCACCCCGGACGAGACCGAAGCGCTGATCGAGCATTCTCTGTTCACGCTGGAGGGAGGCCAGGCCGCCGCCGCGGCGCTGATGGAGCGCGGCTGTACGGCGGTGGTGTGCGCGAGCGACATGATGGCGCTGGGGGCGGTCCGGG
Source organism: Streptomyces sp. (assembly GCA_036566065.1). Taxonomy (GTDB): domain Bacteria; phylum Actinomycetota; class Actinomycetes; order Streptomycetales; family Streptomycetaceae; genus Streptomyces. The sequence continues at coordinate 776 of DATCWZ010000366.1, forward strand.
CGGCGCGGCGGCTGGCGAAGGAGGTTCCGCGCGATGTCTCGGTGGTGGGATATGACGATTCGCCGCTCATAGCGTTCACCGATCCGCCGCTGACGACGGTCAGGCAGCCGGTCACCGCGATGGGGCAGGCGGCGGTGCGTACACTCCTGGAGGAAATCGGCGGTACGCCTGCCCCGCACAGCGAGTTCGTCTTCATGCCTGAGCTGGTCGTACGTGGTTCGACAGCCTCAGGACCAGGTACCGTCCAGGGTTCAAGTCCCCGTCCGTAACGACCAGAATGTGCGACCGGAACCCGACGGGAGGATCATCGGGTTCGAGGGGACATTTCTGGCAGACTCTGTGCATATGGGTGATACGCACGTGAAAACACTGCACGGCCGGCAGGCGGCCACCGATTCACCCACCGTGGAGGAAGAGGCGGCCACCAGGGCCACCGGATCCACGAGGATCGGGTCGGCGAGGCGCGTACTGCGCGCTCCGCGCCGGCCCCGGCTGTGGTTCGAAATCCTGCTGATCGCGGTCAGTTACTGGGTCTATTCGCTGGTGCGCAACGCCGTTCCGGAGCAGAAGGCGGCGGCCCTGCGCAACGCCGACTGGATCTGGTCGGCCGAGCGTTCGGTGGGGCTCGGCTTCGAGCACGCCGTCAACCATGCGGTGAACTCGGTGACATGGCTGGTTGTGTCGATGAACTACTACTACGCGACCCTGCACTTCATCGTCACCATCGCGGTACTCGTGTGGCTGTTCCGCCGTCACCCCGGCCGCTACACGGCGGCCCGGCTGGTCCTCTTCGCGACGACGGCGGTCGCGCTGCTGGGCTACTACCTCTTCCCGTTGGCACCGCCGCGCCTGATGAAGGGCGGCGGCTTCATCGACACGGTGATGCTGCACCAGACGTGGGGCTCGATGGCCTCCGGCAACTTCAAGCACATGTCCAACCAGTACGCGGCGATGCCGTCGATGCATATCGGCTGGTCGCTGTGGTGCGGTCTGACCATTTTCCTGCTGGCGTCGGTCCCCTGGGTCCGGATCCTCGGCCTGCTCTACCCGGCGCTCACCCTGGTCGTGATCGTCTCGACGGCGAACCACTTCTGGCTGGACGCGGCGGGCGGCATGACGTGCCTGGCGTTCGGCATCCTGCTCTCGTACGCCTGGTACGGCACCCTCCCCCACCACCTCTCAAAACAAGTGGGCACCCCCCACAAACCCCGCATCCCCTCCCCAGCCCCAGCCACCACCCAGCCGCCGACCCCC
>DATCWZ010000507.1:0-7010 GCA_036566065.1 Streptomyces sp.
GCCGGCCGGTCCGCAACCGGTGGCCCGTGCTCGGGGCGGCCGCGCGTTTCACGTACCCTCATGCCTGGCCGTACGCTGCCCCGGGCAGCCCCGCCGGCGCGACACGCGCGGACGCGGAAACGAGTCCAGACCCTAGATCTAGTGGTTGGATTATCTCAGCTACCCAGAAGTTGTGTTCCCCGGTCCACAGGGGTCGAGTCCATCGCCTATGCTTGGGGCTGCTTCGAAGGGTCCGTGACGGACCTGGACAGGCCATTCAGTCGTGCTGTGAAGGAGGGTCGGGAACCATGCACTGTCCCTTCTGCAGGCACCCCGACAGCAGGGTCGTCGACAGTCGCACCACGGACGACGGCACGTCGATCCGGCGCCGTCGGCAGTGCCCCGAGTGTTCCCGTCGTTTCACGACAGTGGAGACCTGCTCGCTGATGGTGGTCAAGCGCAGTGGCGTGACCGAACCCTTCAGCCGGACCAAGGTCATCTCGGGTGTCCGCAAGGCGTGCCAGGGACGGCCGGTCACCGAGGACGCCCTCGCCAAGCTCGGCCAGCGGGTCGAGGAGGCGGTGCGGGCCACCGGCAGCGCCGAGCTGACCACCCACGACGTGGGCCTGGCCATACTCGGCCCGCTGCGGGAACTCGACCTGGTCGCATACCTGCGCTTCGCGTCCGTGTACCGGGCATTCGACTCACTTGAGGACTTCGAGGCGGCCATCGCGGAGCTCCGCGACCGGCAGCCCCACGCGGACGACGGCGGGACCGGCGAGACCCTCGACGAGGTCCCCGCATCCGCCGTCGCCGCCGACTGATCACTTCCGTCCGGTGGCTGGGCGGCACAAAGGCTTGTTCCCGGCGCCGTGCGCGGCGTCCGGAAACATCGGACACAGAGTGTGCCCTGGGAAGAACTGGGCACTTCAGGGCGTTTTTGCCCATAATGGGAGGCGGCATGACAGAGACGGCGAGCGGCCCGGCACGAGGTTCCCGAACCAAGGGAACCAAGCCGACTGCGAATCGGCAGGGTCTGCGCATCGAGCGCATCCACACGACGCCCGGCGTGCATCCGTACGACGAGGTGACGTGGGAGCGTCGTGACGTCGTCATGACCAACTGGCGCGACGGCTCGATCAACTTCGAGCAGAACGGCGTCGAGTTCCCCGGCTTCTGGTCGGTGAACGCGGTCAACATCGTCACCAGCAAGTATTTCCGCGGTGCAGTCGGCACTCCGCAGCGCGAGACCAGCCTGCGGCAGCTCATCGACCGGGTTGTGAAGACGTACCGGAAGGCCGGTGAGGACAACAGCTACTTCGCCTCTCCCGCGGATGCCGAGATCTTCGAGCACGAGCTGGCGTACGCCCTCCTGCACCAGATCTTCAGCTTCAACTCGCCGGTCTGGTTCAACGTCGGCACACCTCAGCCGCAGCAGGTCTCGGCCTGCTTCATCCTGTCAGTCGACGACTCCATGGAGTCGATCCTCGACTGGTACAAGGAAGAGGGCATGATCTTCAAGGGCGGCTCCGGTGCCGGCCTGAACCTCTCCCGTATCCGCTCCTCCAAGGAGCTGCTGTCGTCCGGCGGCAACGCTTCCGGACCGGTCTCCTTCATGCGCGGAGCCGACGCCTCCGCCGGAACGATCAAGTCCGGTGGCGCCACCCGCCGTGCGGCCAAGATGGTCATCCTCGATGTCGACCACCCCGACATCGAGAACTTCATCGAGACCAAGGTGAAGGAGGAGGAGAAGATCCGCGCCCTGCGCGACGCGGGCTTCGACATGGACCTGGGCGGCGACGACATCACGTCCGTCCAGTACCAGAACGCCAACAACTCGGTCCGGGTGAACGACGAGTTCATGAAGGCCGTCGAGTCGGGCGGCAAGTTCGGCCTGCGCGCCCGGATGACCGGCGAGGTCATCGAGGAGGTCGACGCCAAGGCGCTCTTCCGCAAGATGGCGGAGGCCGCCTGGGCGTGCGCCGACCCCGGCATCCAGTACGACGACACCATCAACCAGTGGCACACCTGCCCGGAGTCCGGCCGCATCAACGGCTCGAACCCCTGCAGCGAGTACATGCACCTGGACAACACCTCGTGCAACCTGGCCTCGCTGAACCTCATGAAGTTCCTCAAGGACGACGGCCAGGGCCACCAGTCCTTCGAGGCCGAGCGTTTCGCCAAGGTCGTCGAGCTGGTCATCACCGCGATGGACATCTCGATCTGCTTCGCGGACTTCCCGACGCAGAAGATCGGCGAGAACACCCGCGCGTTCCGCCAGCTCGGCATCGGTTACGCCAACCTCGGCGCCCTCCTGATGGCGACTGGCCACGCGTACGACAGCGAAGGCGGCCGCGCGCTCGCGGGCGCCATCACCTCCCTGATGACGGGCACCTCCTACCGGCGTTCCGCCGAGCTCGCCGCGGTTGTCGGCCCGTACGACGGCTACGCCCGCAACTCCGAGCCGCACCAGCGCGTCATGAAGCAGCACTCCGACGCCAACGCCAAGGGCGTCCATGTGGACGAGCTGGACGCGCCGATCTGGGCGGCGGCCACGGAGGCATGGCAGGACGTGCTCCGCCTCGGCGCGAAGAACGGCTTCCGTAACGCCCAGGCATCGGTCATCGCGCCCACCGGCACCATCGGTCTCGCGATGTCCTGCGACACCACCGGCCTTGAGCCCGACCTCGCCCTGGTCAAGTTCAAGAAGCTGGTCGGCGGCGGCTCGATGCAGATCGTCAACGGCACGGTCCCGCAGGCGCTGCGCCGCCTCGGCTACCAGCCGGAGCAGACCGAGGCGATCGTCGCCCACATCGCCGACAAGGGCAATGTGATCGGCGCCCCGGGTCTGAAGGAGGAGCACTACCCCGTTTTCGACTGCGCGATGGGCGAGCGTTCCATCTCCGCGATGGGACACGTCCGGATGATGGCGGCCATCCAGCCGTGGATCTCCGGTGCCCTCTCCAAGACGGTGAACCTGCCCGAGACGGCCACCGTCGAGGACGTCGAGGAGGTGTACTTCGAGGCGTGGAAGATGGGCGTCAAGGCGCTCGCCATCTACCGCGACAACTGCAAGGTCGGCCAGCCGCTCTCCACCAAGAAGTGGGAGGAGAAGAAGACGGCGGTGACCAAGAAGGCCGAGAGCACCATCCGCTCGGCCGTCGAGAAGGTCGTCGAGTACCGCCCGGTCCGCAACCGTCTGCCCAAGGGCCGTCCCGGCATCACCACGTCCTTCACCGTGGGCGGCGCCGAGGGCTACATGACCGCCAATTCCTACCCCGACGACGGACTGGGCGAGGTCTTCCTGAAGATGTCCAAGCAGGGCTCGACCCTCGCGGGCATGATGGACGCCTTCTCGATCGCCGTCTCGGTCGGCCTGCAGTACGGCGTTCCGCTCGAAACGTACGTCTCGAAGTTCACCAACATGCGCTTCGAGCCGGCCGGTATGACGGACGACCCTGACGTACGGATCGCGCAGTCGATCGTCGACTACATCTTCCGCCGCCTGGCGCTCGACTTCCTGCCGTTCGAGACCCGTTCGGCGCTCGGCATCCACTCGGCGGAGGAACGCCAGCGTCACCTGGACACCGGTTCGTACGAGCGGTCCTTCGAGGACGAGCGGTTCGACGCCGACGACCTGACCCAGAGCGCACCCGTACCGGTGGAGCCGCTGAAGGCAGTGGCGTCCTCCGCGGACACCGCCGACAAGCCGGCCCCGAAGACCGCGCACACCTCGGCCGAACTGGTCGAGATGCAGCTCGGCATCAGCGCGGACGCCCCGCTCTGCTTCTCCTGCGGTACGAAGATGCAGCGCGCCGGCTCCTGCTACATCTGCGAGGGCTGCGGCTCGACCAGCGGCTGCAGCTGATCCCGGGCGCCGCTGAGGCGTAACTGGACGCGGTTGCCCCTGACTTCGTGGCCGGAGTCAGGGGCAACCGCGTTCGGCGTTGTGATAGAACCCCGCGCATGCCAGTTCGATATCCCCGTCCCCTGCGTCCCCGGGAGGGGCTCCTCGTGTACGTCGAAGCGGCCGGCGACGGCGCCTTCACCATCTGCCGGAACCTGCACGGGATGCGGCTGGCCGGCTTCTTCGACGCGGCGAACGCGGTCCTCGTCGGCCGGACCTCCGCACCTGACGCCGACTCACTCACGCAGCACGAAGCCGTTCTCGACGCGCTGGGCCCGCTGAACGTCCCGATCATCGCCGACATCGAGTGCGGGCACGTTCTGCCGTACCTGCCCCTGGTCAACGGAGCACACGGCCGGGTCGTGCACACCTCCACCCGCAGCGAACTGACCCAGACCCTGGACTGACACCCCGGTCCGTGGCCGGGACCGCGGTGGTGGTGGAGGTTCAGTTTTCCGGGAGGCGGGTGCCCATGGCTGAGGCGAACGCGTCGGGGTCGCCGTCGAAGCCGCGTACGGCCGGGTGGAACGTCCAGACTCCCGAGCCGTCCCGGGTGAACTCGGCGACCACCGCGGCCGTGGCGTCGGCGACCCCCGAGAAGTCGTCCTCCGACAGACTCGTGTAGCCCTCCCGGATCTGCACGCCCGTGCGCTCTATTCCGCCGAACGTCTTGAGCCCGTCACGCTGCTGGATGGCGACCCCGACGACCACCCGGGCGTACGCGTCCGACAGGCGGTGCAGTTCGAGCGTCATGACCTCGTCGAACCCGAGGCCCAAGCCGGTCCTGCTGTCCCGGTTCAGCGTGATCGTGCCGTCCGGCGAACGGCTGTCGAAGTGCACCAGATACGCCGGGCTCCCGTAGGGCGCGCCGGTCGCGTACGTGGCCGCGATGATGTCGAGGTCGTTGGCCGGCTCACCCGCCTCGGCGGGGTCCCACTTGACCCGTACTTCGACCTTCTCGATGTCCTTGTTGGGGGTGCTCACAGCGTGGCCTCCTTGCCGCCGGGCGGACCTTCCCGGACCCGTCCCACCATCCGATCATGTCCGTATCCGTCCGGGGAAACCAACTGTCCGGAGGGTTGACACGGAAATACGGCCGGGAAGCAGCAGTCGGAGTCCGATGCGGAACTGCCCGGCAGCGGTGCCCACTTGACGTGTCCTTCGCGGCGTGACGCGTGCCACGTCCGGCGCCGTACGATGGTCCGGTGCTGGTCAAGTGGAGTCGCTGCACCGTGGTGGACCGTCACGGGTTCGAGCGGGGGCAGCGGAAGTGGGCGGGGCTGCTCGGTGAGCCGGGGTTCAGGGGACAGAGCGGCGGATGGAGCCGACGGCACCCCGACGTGGCCCATGTCTTCGCGTTCTGGGAGAACCGTGTCTTCTACGACTCGTACATGGCCAGGACGCATGACCAACTCGCCGCCGGGCAGGCCGGGATGTACAAGGACATGCAGGTCAAACTGTTTGAGCACCGGTTCGATGTGAAGACCGGCTTCGAGCCGCTCTTCACCGACGCGGACGTGGTCAGGGTGGCGCACAGCCGGGTGTACGAGGACCGCGTCGAACACTTCACGCTCATGCAGGAGAGGGTGTGGAATCCGGCGATGGCCGGCTCGCCGGGACTGCTCCGCGGCGTGTTCGGGGAGGCGCCCGGCCATGAGTTCCTGGTGCTGTCCATGTGGCAGTCGAGCGCCGAACGCGGCAAGTACCGCCCGGCGGGTCTCGAACGTCTTTCGGCGCGGGCGCAGACCGAGGCCGACGTGCTGGCGCTGAGCGGAGCCGTGGTGCAGCTCGAACCGTCCTGGACGGTGTGACCGCGCGGCGGCCCGCACCTGGTGCCGGGTCCGCCGTTTCCTTGGTCACATCTCCGGGATGAAATCCGGACAACCGGCCGAATGAACCGCACCCGTTTTAGGGTCGGTGTATGGCACGACCGCAGCGCATCGTTCTTGTCCGCCACGGAGAGTCCGAGGGCAACGTCGACGACACCGTGTACGAGCGGGAGCCCGACCACGCGCTGAGGCTCACCGCGACCGGGCTGGAGCAGGCCAGGGCCACCGGGGCCGTGCTGCGTGAGCTTTTCGGCCAGGAGCGGGTCAGCGCGTACGTCTCCCCGTACCGCCGTACGCACGAGACGTTCCGGGAATTCGGCCTCGACCTGGGAAACGTACGGGCCAGGGAGGAGCCCCGGCTGCGCGAGCAGGACTGGGGCAACTGGCAGAAGCGGGACGACGTCCGTATACAGAAGGCGCTCCGCGACGCGTACGGGCACTTCTTCTACCGCTTCGCGCAGGGCGAGTCCGGAGCGGATGTGTACGACCGGGTCGGGGCGTTCCTGGAGAGCCTGCACCGCAGCTTCCAGGACCCCGACCATCCGCAGAATGTGCTGCTCGTCACCCATGGCCTGACCATGCGCCTGTTCTGCATGCGCTGGTTCCACTGGACCGTGGCGGAATTCGAGTCCCTGTCCAACCCCGGCAACGGCGAGACCCGGACCCTGCTGCTCGGCGCGGACGGCAGGTACACGCTCGACCGGCCGTTCGAGCGCTGGCGCACCCCTGAGTCGTACGGCACCACCGGGATAGAGTGGCAGCGCAATGACCGCTGACTCCGCCTCCGACCGCTTCGGCCGTGCCCTGGCCAGCCTGCGCGGGCTGTCCGTGGGAGACGCTCTGGGCTCCCAGTTCTTCGTACCGGCCAACTATCCCCTGCTGAAGCAGCGCGCCCTGCCTCCCGGGCCCTGGCAGTGGACCGATGACACCGAGATGGCCTGCTCGGTCCTCGCCGTGCTCGCCGGGCACGGCCGGATCGACCAGGACGTGCTGGCGCACTCCTTCGCCGAGCGTCACGACTTCGACCGGGGATACGGGCCCGCGGTGAACCGGCTGCTCAGGCTCGTACGGGAGGGCGGCGACTGGCGGGAGCTGGCATCAGGGCTCTTCAACGGGCAGGGGTCGTGGGGCAACGGTTCGGCCATGCGGATCGCGCCGCTGGGCGCCTGGTACGCGGACGACCCCGAGCAGGCCGCGCACCAGGCCGAGATCTCCTCGTACACCACGCATCAGCACAGCGAGGCCGTCGTGGGCGCCATGGCCGTGGCGGCGGCGGCCGCGCTGGCGGGCGCGGC
>DATCWZ010000431.1:0-13107 GCA_036566065.1 Streptomyces sp.
CCGTCCCGATCGACATGGCGGAACCCAGCGCCCCGTACGCCGCCATCCCGACCATCGACGCGGCCTGCCACTCGTCGTTTGCACCGGCCCCGATGTTGGTGAACAGCAGATACATCATCACCGGCATCCCCGTCCCGAAGATCAGGAACGGGGCGTCGCGCAGGGTCCGGCGGATCTCAAGCACGATGTACGGAACCATCACACGGCCTCCTTGGGGGCGGCGGCATCAGCGGCGGTCAGGGAGAGGAACGCGTCCTCCAACGTGGCCGGCGCGACCTGGAGCCCCCGCACGGCACCGATCCCGACCAGCGCGACGACGGTGGCGTCCGAGTCGTCCGTACGCAGCAGCGCGCGGCCCCCGCGCACCTCGACGGCCACCACGCCCGGTAACAGTTCCAGCCCGTCGGCGGTGCGCCCCGCCAGGTCGAACGAGACCAGGTTGCCGCCCGCCGCACGCTTGATCAGCTCGCTGCTGCCGTCCGCGACGATCCGGCCGCGGTCGATGACGACGATCCGGTCGGCGTTCTCGTCGGCCTCCTCCAGATAGTGCGTGGAGAACAGCACGGTGTTGCCTCGCCCGGCGAAGACCCGCATCGAATCCCAGAACGCGCGGCGGGCCTCCACATCCAGCGCGGCCGTCGGCTCGTCCAGCACGATCAGCTCCGGATTGCCCGCCAGCGCGACGGCGAACCGGACGCGCTGGGTCTGGCCGCCGGAGAGTTTGTCGATGCGCCGGTCCGCGTACGCGGTGACTCCCGCGAGGGCGAGCACATCGGCGACCGGCATCGGGTGCGGATAGGTGGACGCCACAAAGCTGATCAGCTCGCGGACGGTCACCCGGGGGATCGGCCGCCCCTCCTGGAGCATCGCGCCGACCAGACCCGCCCGCACCGCCCGGTCGGGGGAGCGGCCCAGCAGCTCGACCGTGCCCGCGTCGGGCTCGTTCAGGCCGAGCAGCAGGCTGATGGTGGTGGACTTGCCCGCACCGTTGCGGCCGAGCAGGGCGACGGTCTCACCCCGTCCGATGGTCAGATCGATACCGTCCACGGCCCGGACCGCACGGTCCGCGCTCCCGAACACCTTGACGGCCCCGGTGAAAATCACCGCGGGCCCGTTCGCCGTTGTCCCCGTTGACTGCGTCATGCCCACAACGCTACGGAGAACGCCGCCGCCCCGGCAGGGGCACGCGTATGGACTCACCAATGACAAATGTCACGGTTGCCGCCTGCGTGTCCATATTCTGATGCACCATCAATAACCTTACGCGGCAGCCGCCCTGCCACCTCCTTCGGAAGGGCGCCGGTGGCGGCCGTTCTGCCGCACCGCCGTGTTCTCCGCCGACGCACCTCCTCGGTGCTTTCCGGAGCCGCCGGCTTCGGCCCGCCCCGCGTCCGCCCCCGGCGGGCGCGTCTGGGTCGTGTCGGTTCGGGCTTCAGACATGTGGGAAGTCACCCCGTTGTGATCGTTACGTGTGTGGTGCAGGCTCCGCCACCGCCCCCGACGTGGTCACCGTCGGTTTCCGCCCGGTACGGTTGCGTAGCCACGACCAGACCCTATCCAGGTCAGGTACGTCCTCCGAGCGGCGCCTTGCCGAGCGGCATGGGCCTGCACACCACAGGAGGCGCCTGCGCCGCCGACGGTTCCGCTCCGTCCCCGGCCCCTTGCTCCGCCCCGTCGGCGGGGGCATCCAGCAGGGCCACACCGCACGGCGCGCCCACATTCACGTACGGCAGATGAAGCACCCCCTCCCGGCTCCAGAAGCCCGCCCCCGCCTGCCATCCCTGCGGCGCCGCGAACTGGTGCAGCCGGCGTCCGGCGGGCCGCCATACCGCCGCCCAGCTTCCCGCGGGTCCGTCGATCCGCAGGGCCACGGCGCAGCTCTCCGGCATCAGCATCTGGCCCGGCTGCACCGCGAACGGCGTCACCGTCACATCGGCCGGGCGCAGGCACTCCGGGAAGCGCACCGGCAGGCAACTGCCGGTGACGCCCCAGCCGATGCGGTCGTGGCCCGGCGCGTCCGAGCGGAGCAGCAGCAGCCCGCTGTCGGCGTCCGCGAGCAGCAGCCGGTCGTTGCTGTCCGGGGCGATCTGGAGCAGTGGGGTCACCTCGCCGCCCCGCTCCAGGTCCACCGCGACGGCTTTGACCGGGCCCCCGCCTGGCATCCGCCGGTCCAGGGCGAGCAGCCGCCCCGTACGGTCCAGCCACACGCCGCCGGAGCACTGGCCCGGCACCCGCGCGACGGGCTCGGGGCCGAAGGCACCGCCCGCGACCTGCCAGACGGTGGTGGAACGTTCATCCGGCACCAGGGCGTACGCGCTCATCCCGTCGGGCGAGGGCGGCAGCAGCGTCAGGTCCTCGCATTCGACGGCGCCCAGCGGGAGTTCACCGGTCCCGGGCCCCGTCGGATACAGCAGCGAGAACGTGTGCAGGTCCGCCGCCCGGCGCCGGATCAGCACCCGCCCGTCGGTGAGCGGCAGCACGTCGGAGTCCGGCTCCTCGGGCTGTCCGAGCGGGAGCGGTACAGCGTAGGGCTCGGGCCCGTCGAGTGTCCAGCGCTCCACGAACCAGGCGGGCTCGGCGCCCTCCTCGGGCTCGTCTGTGTGGGCCGCCGCGAGTCGCGCGGCGTACGAACCGTCCGCGGTGATTCTGAACACAGGTCCCGGTTCCGGGGTCTGCGGGTCCCCGGTGATCCCGCTCTCGATGGCACAGTCAGTCATGGACCGGTCACCTCCGGCCACCGAAGCTAGTTTTCGGACTTCCAGCCGGACAACACCAGTTACAGCACTTCACACATAAGGGTGGTGATGTCCGGATTTCACTGAAAGGCGAGGGGTGGCTGTGCTGCTGTCGAGACGTCTGGCTAAGGTAAGGCATTCCTAAGTAATCCCTGTGTACGCCTCAACTGGAGCAACTGATGTCTCTTCGACGCCGCGGCACCGCCGCAGTCGGTCTGGCACTGGCCGCCGCCCTCACCCTTTCCGCCTGCGGCGGCGACACCGGCGCCCCGGACGGTGCGACGAAATCGGACACCGGCACCGACAAGAAGGCGGCCGTCGCCACCGGCGGCAAGGACTTCGGCGACGCGGCGAAGAAGACCGCCGGGTACGGCACCGACGCGAAGGCCGGCCAGTTCCCCCGTACCCTCACCCACGCCATGGGCAGCACCGAGCTCAAGGCCGCCCCGAAGCGCGTCGTCGTCCTGGACGTCGGCGAGTTCGACAACGTGGTCTCGCTCGGCGTGAAGCCCGTCGGCTACGCCCCCTCCGAAGGCGACGCCGCCATCCCCTCGTATCTGGAGAAGGACGCCGGCAACCCCAAGAGCGTCGGCACCATCAACAACCTCAACCTCGAAGCCATCGCGGGCCTCAAGCCCGACCTGATCCTCGGCAGCCAGCTCCGCGCCGCCGACAAGTACGACGAGCTGTCCAAGATCGCGCCGACCGTGTTCTCCATCCGCCCGGGATTCACCTGGAAGGAGAACTACCTCCTCAACGCCGCCGCCCTCGACAAGTCCGCCGAGGCAAAGGCCGAACTCGACGCCTACGAGGCCGAGGCGAAGAAGCTCGGCACGGACATCGGCTCCGACAAGCCGACCATCTCCATGGTCCGCTACCTCCCGGACAAGATCCGCCTCTACGCGAAGGCGTCCTTCATCGGCACGATCCTCGACGACATCGGCCTGCCCCGCCCCGCCAACCAGCAGATCGACGAACTCGCCGCGGAGATCAGTCCCGAGAACATCGACGACGCGGACGCCGACTGGATCTTCACCGGCGTGTACGGCGAAGCCAAGGCCACCGACCGCGACACCGCCCGCTCCAACCCGCTGTGGAAGAACCTGAAGGCCGTCAAGTCCGGCCAGGCCAAGGACGTCTCCGACGAGACCTGGTACCTCGGCCTCGGAGTCACCTCCGCCCGGCTGGTCCTCGACGACCTGCGGGGCTACCTCGTGAAGTGACCGTCCACAGCCCTGGCGGACGGGGCACGGAGGGCAGGTAGCCTTTGCTCCGTGCCCCGTCTGTCTGAAGTCATCTCCGAGCTCGACACCCTCTGGCCGCCCGAGCGGGCGGAAGCGTGGGACGCGGTCGGCACGGTCTGCGGTGATCCGGACGCCGAGGTCGACCGCATCCTCATCGCCGTCGACCCGGTCCAGCCGGTCGCCGACGAGGCGCTGACCCTCGGCGCCGGGCTGATCCTCACCCACCATCCGCTCTATCTGCGCGGCACGAGCACGGTCGCGGCCAGCACCTTCAAGGGCCGCCTCGTGCACACCCTCATCAAGCACGACATCGCCCTGCACGTCGCGCACACCAACGCCGACCGCGCCGACCCCGGCGTCTCCGACGCCCTCGCCGGCGCCCTCGACATCCGCGTCGTCGGACCCCTCGTGCCCGACCCCACCGACCCGCACCACCGCCGCGGCCTCGGCAGGATCTGCGAGCTCGACCACCCCGAGACCCTCGGCGCCTTCGCCGCCCGCGCCGCCGCCCGGCTGCCCGCCACCGCACAGGGCATCCGGCTGGCCGGTGATCCGGACGTCGTCGTGCGCAGGGTCGCCGTGAGCGGCGGATCGGGCGACAGCCTCTTCGACGACGTACGCGCCTCCGGCGTCGACGCCTTCCTCACCGCCGACCTGCGCCACCACCCGGCCTCCGAGGCCGTCCAGCACTCGTCGCTCGGCCTGGTCGACGCCGCACACTGGGCCACCGAGTGGCCCTGGTGCGAGCTGGCGGCCACGCAGCTCGACGCGATTTCCGACCGCCACGGATGGGACCTGCGGGTCCACGTCTCGAAGCAGGTCACCGACCCCTGGACCACCCACCACTCTTCTGGAGCCCCCAACTGAACGCCGCGCCCGCCGACCAGATCCGCCTCCTCGAAGTCCAGGCCCTCGACCTGCGGCTGTCCCAGCTCGCCCACAAGAGCACCGCACTGCCCGAGCACGCCGAGATCGACACGCAGAACAGCGACCTCGCCCACCTCCGTGACCTGCTCGTCGCCTCCCGGGCCGAGGAGAGCGACACCGCCCGCGAGCAGACCAAGGCCGAGCAGGACGTCGACCAGGTGCGCCAGCGCGCCGCCCGGGACCAGCAGCGCCTCGACTCCGGCGCGATCACCTCGCCCAAGGACCTGGAGAGCCTCCAGCGTGAGATCGCCTCGCTCGCCAAGCGCCAGAGCGACCTGGAGGACGTCGTCCTGGAGATCATGGAACGCCGCGAATCCGCCCAGGAGCGCGTCACCGAGCTGACCGGACGCGTCGCCTCCGTACAGGCCAAGGTGGACGACGCGACCGTCCGCCGCGACGCCGCGATCCGGGAGATCGACGCCGAGATCGCCACCGTCACCAAGGACCGCGAGGTCGTCGCCGGTTCCGTGCCCGCCGACCTCCTCAAGCTGTACGACAGGCTGCGCGCCCAGGGCGGCGGCGTCGGCGCCGCGCGCCTCTACCAGCGCCGCTGCGAGGGCTGCCGCCTGGAGCTCAACATCACCGAGGTCAACGACGTGAAGGCCGCGTCCCCCGAGACCGTCCTGCGCTGCGAGAACTGCCAGCGCATCCTCGTCCGTACCTCGGAGTCCGGCCTGTAATGCCCGCCACCCGCCAGCTCGTCGTCGAGGCCGACGGAGGCTCCCGGGGCAACCCGGGACCCGCCGGCTACGGCGCGGTCGTCCTCGACCCGGCCACCGGCGAGACCCTCGCCGAGGCCGCCGAATTCCTCGGCACCACCACGAACAACGTCGCCGAGTACAAGGGCCTGATCGCCGGTCTCACCGCCGCGAAGGCCCTGTTCCCCGACGCCGATGTCCGGGTGCGGGTCAGGATGGACTCCAAGCTGGTGGTCGAGCAGATGTCGGGGCGCTGGAAGATCAAGCACCCCGACCTGAAGCCGCTCGCCGAGCGGGCCGCCGGAATCCTTCCGGCCTCCTCCGTCACCTACGAATGGATCCCGCGCGCCCAGAACAAGCACGCGGACCGGCTCGCCAACGAGGCGATGGACGCGGGCCGCAGGGGCGAACAGTGGTCGCCGTCCGGCTCGGCCGCCTCCGCCTCTTCGGTACCGGAGGTCGGCTGGGGTTCCGGCCCCGATCTCGGTGCGCCCGCCACCTTCGTACTGCTCCGGCACGGCGAGACGGCCCTGACGCCGCAGAAGCGGTTCTCCGGCAGCGGCGGCGCCGACCCCGCGCTCTCCGCCACGGGCCGCCACCAGGCTGACTGCGCCGCCGAAGCCTTCGCGGCCCGGGGCACCATCCAGGAGATCGTCAGCTCCCCGTTGCGCCGCTGCCGTGAGACGGCCGCCGCCATCGCCGACCGCCTCGGCCTGGACGTCCACATCGAGGACGGCCTGCGCGAGACGGACTTCGGGGCCTGGGAGGGCCTGACGTTCGGCGAGGTCCGCGAGCGCTACGGCCCCGACCTGACGGCCTGGCTCGCCTCACCCGACGCGGCGCCCACGGGCGGCGGCGAGAGCTTCACCGAGGTCGCCGAACGCGTCGCGGCCGCCCGCGACAGCCTGATCGCCCGCTACCCGGGCCGCACCGTCCTGGTGGTCACTCACGTCACGCCGATCAAAACCCTGGCCCGGCTGGCACTGGGCGCCCCGCCGGAAGCGCTGTTCCGGATGGAACTCTCGGCAGCGTCCGTGTCAACGGTGGCCTACTACGCGGACGGCAACGCGTCGCTGCGCGTCCTGAACGACACGTCGCACCTGCGCTAGCAACATCCCACCCCATCCCGTCCCGCCGGATGCCCGGCCGGGGCCAACGAGCCGTGTGTGTCAGATGCCCAGACGGGCCGCGATGCCGTCCAGGACGCAGTCCAGCCCGGTCTCGAACTGCCACTGCGGGTCGTCCTTGAGTGCGGCCTCGCGGATGTAGCGCTCGTAGTTCGGGTAACGGCCGGTGTTGACGAGCCACGTCATCTGCGACGCCAGTCCCGAGCGTGCCTCCTGGCGGTTGGACCAGCCGCGTACCCGCAGCATGTGGGTCAGCCCGACCTCCGCGTCGACGGCGCCGTGCACATACGCGGTGACCGTGCTGTAGACCGCCATCGCCGTGTCGGCGTCGAGGTCGAGGCCGGAGAGGGCGGCCAGTGCCCTCTCCGGCAGCGCCAACTGATGCGGGGTCGGGGCGCACCAGGTCACACGGGTCACCCAGGAGTGCTTCATCAGCACGTCGCGGATACGCAGGGCGAGCGTCCGCATGGCTTCGCGCCAGTCTGCCGCGCCCTTGGGAAGGTCCAGTTCCCCGTACACGAAGTCGACCATCAGTTCCAGGAGTTCGTCCTTCCCGGAGACGTAGCGGTACGCCGCCATGGGTGCGACGCCGAGTCCGGTGGCCAGGCGCCGCATCGTGACGGCGTCGAGGCCCTCCGCGTCGGCGATCCCGACCGCCGTCTTCGCGATACGGCGCGGGGTGAGGGTGGTGCGCGGAGCGGGGGCCGGGCGTTCGAGCCGTTCCCACAGACTTGCGTGAGCCCTGTCCTCGCTCGGCGGCTGTTGTCTCTCCTGGGCGGACATCGATACGGCTCCTTTCGCCGTGCACGGTGTACATCGTATCGCAAGTAGACGCCGTACACTCGAATGTGTACGTTGTCTTTCATGGATACGGCGTACACAACGGAGGTGTTTCCCGTGGGCGAGAACGACAGCCCCCTGCGGACCGCGGTACTCATCGGTAGCACACGGGAGGGGCGGTTCGGACCGGTCGTGGCCACGTGGCTGGTCGGCCACATCGACCAGCGTGAGGACATGACGTCGGATCTCATCGACTTCGTGGAGACCCCGATGCCGACGGTCTTCCCCGCGTTCGGACAGGCGCCCTCCGAAGAGACCACGAAACTGCTGAGCGCGGTGACACCCAGAATGGCCGCGGCCGACGCCTTCGTCATCGTCACGCCGGAGTACAACCACAGCTTCCCGGCGCCGCTGAAGAACGCCATCGACTGGCACAACGAGCAGTGGCACGCCAAGCCCGTCGCCTTCGTCTCCTACGGCGGCATCGCGGGCGGCCTGCGTGCCGTGGAACAGCTCCGCGTCGTGCTCGCGGAGGTCCACGCGGTCACGATCCGCAACACCGTCAGCTTCCACAACTACGGCGAGGTCTTCGACGCGGAAGGCAGGCCGTCCGATCCGGGGTGCGACGTCGCGGTCAAGGGCATGCTCGACCAGCTCGCCTGGTGGGGGCAGTCCCTGCGTTCGGCCAAGAGCGTCCGGCCGTACACCGTCTGACGGCCCGCGACGCGCGCCCAGGGGGCAACGATGAAGGACCGCACCGCCGGCACTCCCGCGCCCGGCCCGCCGGATTTGCCCCGGCTGGGCATCTTCGGGCTGATGCTCGGAATCTTCCTGGCGACGCTCGACGGGCAGATCGTCAGTACCGCGCTTCCCACCATCGTGGGTGATCTCGGCGGCCTCGACCTCTTCTCGTGGTCGGTGACGGCCTACCTGCTCACCATGGCCGCCGCCACCCCGATCTGGGGCAAGCTCGGCGACCTCTACGGCCGCAAGGGCGCCTACCTGGCGTCCGTGGTGCTCTTCCTGGCCGGGTCGGCGCTGTGCGGCCTGGCACAGGACATGGGCCAGTTCATCGCCTTCCGCGCCTTCCAGGGGCTTGGTGCGGGAGGCCTGATGGTCGGAGCCCTGTCGGTCATCGGTGTGCTGGTGCCCCAGCGGGAACGGGGCCGCATCCAGTCGATGGTCGGTGTGATGCTGCCCGTCGCCTTCATCGGCGGGCCCCTGCTCGGCGGGTTCATCACCGACTACACGGACTGGCGCTGGGCGTTCTACGTGAACGTACCCATCGGGGCCGTGGCGCTCGTGGCGGTGATCAAGGGCGTACGACTGCACACAGAACGCGTCAAGGTACCGGTGGATTACCTCGGCGCGGCACTGCTGACCACGGGCATCCTCAGCTTCACCTTGCTGGCCGGCTGGGCCGGCACCACCTATGCCTGGACGTCGCGGCAGATCCTCGGACTGGGCCTGGTTGTCGTCCTCAGCCTGACGTCGTACGTCCGGGTCGAACTGCGCGCGGCGGAACCGATCACACCGCCGAGGCTGTTCCACAGCCGGGAGTTCACACTCTCCCAGGTCCTCAGCTTCCTGGTCGGTGCCGTCCTGGTCTCCGTAATCAACTACCTCCCGCAGTACATGCAGTTCGCTCAGGGCGCCTCGTCCATGGCCAGCGGCATGCTGCTCCTTCCGCTGATGCTCGGCATGCTCGCGGCCCAACTGGTCACCGGCCGGCTGATGGACCGGGGCGGCCTGGACCGCGTCGTGCCGCTCACGGGCAGCTCGACCATGGTCGGTGGCACTCTGCTGTTGCTTCTGCTCGGACCCGACACCCCGCTCGCCCTCGCCTCGGCGCTCACACTGGCGGCCGGTGTCGGAGTCGGGATTCTGATGCAGTCCACCTTGCTCACCACCATGAACACCGCGGCTCCCCGCGACATGGGCGCCGCCACCGGCACGGTCACCCTGGTGCGTACCATTGGCGGCTCCCTGGGGGTCGCCGTGCTCGGCGCGGTGCAGAGCAGTTGGACGAGCGGCGTACTGACCGAGCGGCTGGGCCCCGACGCCGAGCACCGGCTGACCGCCGGTGGTGAACTGACCCCGGCTCTGCTGAAGGACATGTCCGCGACTGTGCGCACCGCCGTGGAAGTGGCTGTCAGCAGCGGTGTGCACGGTGTCGTGATGGGGGCCGCGATCCTGTCGGCAGTCGCGTTCGTCACGGCGTGGTTCGTACGGGCGGGACCTACGGCGGAATCGTCTGGTGCGGACGGGGCCGCCGCCCCCGAAGCTGGGAAGGATGCCTCCGTCCGGACGCCTCCCGCCGCGGACTGACGCCGCCGCCTCCCGTTCGCTGCCCTCCCGCCCGCCACTCCACGTACTCCCGCGGGCTCGGGCGGCCGAGGGCCACTTCCCCCGCCGGCCGCGGGGTGCCATCCATCCCCAGTCTCCGTGCGGTCGGTCGGTTTCTCTCCTTCACGAAAGCGAGTGATTCATGTCCAGCAGTTCGGCCGAACGTGCCAGAAACGTACTGACACGCACCTTCTCACTGGGCAGCCTCACGCTCCCCAACCGTGTCGTGATGTCACCGATGACGCGCGAGTTCTCCCCCGACGGTGTCCCGGGCCGTGACGTGGCGCAGTACTACACCCGGCGGGCGGCGGGCGGCGTCGGTCTGATCATCACGGAGGGCACCTACGTCGGCCATGACTCGGCGGGTACCAGCGCCCGCGTCCCCCACTTCTACGGCGACGACGCGCTCGCCGGCTGGTCCGCGGTGGCGGACTCGGTCCATCAGGCCGGGGGCAGGATCATGCCGCAGCTGTGGCACGTGGGCATGGAGCGTGCCGTCGGCGCGGCACCGGTACCCGGCGCCCCGAGAACAGGGCCCTCCGGCATCGCCCTGGACGGTTCGTACTCGGGCGAGGCGATGACTCAGGCGGACATAGACAACGTGATCGCGGCCTACGCCACGTCCGCCGCGGCGGCCGAGGCTCTCGGTTTCGACGGCGTTGAGATCCACGGCGGCCACGGCTATCTGGTCGACCAGTTCCTGTGGGCGTACACCAACCGGCGCACCGACGGATACGGCGGTGACGTCGCCTCGCGTACCCGCTTCGCCGCGGAGTTCGTGGCGGCCTGCCGGGAGTCCGTGTCGCGGGAGTTCCCCATCCTCTTCCGGCTCTCCCAGTGGAAGGTGAACCGTTACCAGGCCAAGATCGCCGAGACGCCGCAGCAACTGGAGACCATCCTCACCTTGCTGTCCGAGGCGGGCGCCGACGCCTTTCACTGCTCCACTCGGCGTTTCTACTTGCCCGAGTTCGAGGGCTCCGACCTCAACCTCGCGGGCTGGGCGAAGAAGCTGTCCGGCAAACCATCCATCAGCGTGGGCTCAGTGGGTCTCACCAACGAGTTCATCCAGGTGTTCCAGGGCGAGCAGAGTGAGGTCACCGGCATCGACCGCCTGCTCGACCGCCTGGAGCGCGACGAGTTCGACCTCATCGCGGTCGGCCGGGCCCTGTTGGGCGACCCCGAGTGGCTGACGAAGACGCTCGACGGCCGCACCGAGGAACTCAGCCCCTTCCACGTGGGCATCCTCGGCACGCTCCACTGAGCCGAACGGCCGCTTTCTCCGTAGCCGGCGCTGTCGTGCACCGAGCCGTTCAGCCTCGCAGCGCCGCGGCACCGGCCGCCAACCGCTCCACCCGTGCCCAGTCCCTGGCCGCCACCGCATCGCTGGGGACCATCCAACTGCCGCCCACACACCGGACGTTGGGCAGAGCCAGATACGCGGGTGCCGAAGCGGGCGTAATCCCGCCGGTCGGGCAGAACCGGGCCTGCGGCAGGGGCGCCGACAGGGCCTTCAGATAGGCGGTGCCCCCCGCCGCCTCGGCCGGGAAGAACTTCATTTCGCTCACTCCGCGCTCCAGCAGCGCGACCACCTCGGACGTCGTCGAAACGCCGGGCAGGAACGGCAGCCCCGAGGCCTTGAACACGTTCAGCAGGGCATCCGTCCACCCCGGGCTGACCAGGAACCTGGCCCCGGCGGTGACGGTCTCGGTCACCTGCCGCGCGGAGATCACCGTCCCGGCGCCCACCACGGCACCTGGGACCTCCGCCGCGATAGCCCGTATCGCGTCGAGCGCCGCCTCCGTCCGCAGGGTCACCTCGATCGCGGGCAGCCCGCCCGCGACCAGCGCCCGCGCCAGCGGTACGGCGTCGGCCGCGTCCTCCAGTACGACGACGGGGATGACGGGGGCGAGATCCAGCACGGAGGAGGTCATGGGGCCATCCTGCCGCGCGCATGGCGTCCCACGCAACGGACGTTGCGTATGCTGCAACGGCTGAAACGGGTCAGTGGACCTCGGTGACGACGACATCCAGCGCCCAGGTCCGTCCGGCCCGTTCCGGGGCTTGGGCCTCCACCACGTAACCGAGATCCCGGAGCACCTGCACGAGTTCGCCGGGGCCCTTCGGCCGCGCACCGGCCATGAGCAAGTCGCGGAGCAGCTGGCCCTTGGTCGCCTTATTGAAGTGGCTGACCACCGAGCGCTTCTCCACCCCGTCCACCAGTCGGGAGTGCAGCACCCGCACACTCGCCGTACGCCCCGCCACCTCGCCCCGCGGCCGCCAGGCCGCCGTATACACCGACGACCGCAGGTCCAGCACCAGCCCGTCCCCGGCCACCTCTCGCATGACCGAGGCCATCGGGGTACGCCAGTGCGCGGCGAGTGCGCCGAGGCCCGGGAGCTTCGCGCCCATGGAGCAGCGGTACGAGGGGATCCTGTCGCCGATACGCAGCGCGCCCCACAGCCCGGAGAAGATCAGCAGCGACTTCCCGGCCCGCCGCCGGGCCCCCGCGTCCAGGGATGCGAGGCCGAGGGCGTTGTACAGGACGCCGGTATAGATCTCCCCGGCCGGGCGCGTCCCCGCGGTGCGCAGCCCGACATTCTTGGCGACCTCGCCACGCAGGCCCTCGCTGAGCCCGAGCACCAGCCGGGCCTTCTCCTCATCGACGGCGCACAGCTCGACCAACTCATCGAGCACAGCGCCCCGCGCACCGGAGAGCCCGGGCAAAGACAGACCCTCCAACTTCAGAGGCGCCCCGCGCCCCGAGGCGGCCTTCCCCTCGGACGGCGGCAACAACACGAGCACGGGGTACTCCCTAATCCGCAACCATCGACGCGGCCCCCAGGGTACGGGCCGCCCGGGCGGCGGGGTCGCCTGTGCGGTGTGGGTGGCAGGGCGGGGCCCCTCCGGAGCGTCTCATCGGAACTGGCGTGTTTGCCCAGTCACGCGAGGGACCCTGGTCGTACGCCAGTCCCTGCGGGGACCCTCCTGCGAGGCCCCACCCGTGTCTCGTACGCGCCTGCAACCCGGCGGCACACCCGCTGCTGCAGACGCCAAATTTCAGCCTGTCCGGTGATTGAGGACACCCCTCAGCCCCGGACCGGGGCGCGAACCGCGGCCCCCGCAACGCCGGGTAGCATGGGCGTTACGGCAGACGAGCCGGGCGGACGGCCGCGTGAGGATCTTCGGATCCTCCCGAGGAACGTCCGGGCTCCACAGAGCAGGGTGGTGGCTAACGGCCACCCGGGGTGAC
>DATCWZ010000289.1:0-4068 GCA_036566065.1 Streptomyces sp.
GCCCGCGCCCTTGCCGGCGCTGCTTCCGGCGGCGTGCGCCCCGCCGAGACCGGCCGCGAACCCGCTGAGCACTCTGACCGCCTCGGCCTGGCTCGGCCGGCGCGCGTCGGGGACGTACGTGCCGAAGCGGACCGAGTCGAAGCGCGGCGGCGGCACCATCTCCGCGACCAGCCGGTCGGCGGCGACGCGCGGTTCGAGCGCGCACAGGGACAGCGGGGCCGTATCGGCGAGGGGGCTCGGGCCCGGCGCGGCGGTGGAGGACGACACAACTCTCAACCATAAGCGCCGTGCCAGACTGGATCACATGCGACGCCTGCTCCCTGTGACGGAACCGACTGCCCCGACCGAGGATCGCGAGTGGACCCTCGACGATCTCGCCGACGCCTACGCGTACCCCGAGAAGGCCGCGGGCGAGACGCACTGGCTGCGCGCCAACATGGTGTCCACGCTGGACGGCGCCGCCCATCACGAGGGCCGCTCGCAGGGCATCTCCAACGCCACGGACATGCGGATCTTCGGCATGCTGCGCGGACTGGCCGACGCGGTGGTCGTCGGGGCCCAGACCGTCCGTCTGGAGGGCTACCGGCCTGCCAGAGCCCGCGACGTGTTCGCCGCCCGGCGGGCGGCCGCCGGGCAGGGGCCCGCTCCCGCCATCGCGGTGGTGAGCGCGAGCCTGGACCTGGACTTCTCGCTTCCGCTCTTCGCCTCACCCCTGGTCCCGACCCTGGTGGTGACCGGCGCGGGCGCCCCGTCGGACCGCCTCCACGCGGCGGCGGAGGCGGGCGTCGATGTGGTGATCGCCGGTGACGGCGCAGCTGTGGATCCGGCGCGGGCCGTCGCGGAACTGGCCGAGCGCGGGCTGACCAGGCTGCTCACGGAGGGCGGACCCAGGCTGCTGGGCCAGTTCGTGTCCGCAGGGGTGCTGGACGAGCTCTGTCTGACCCTGTCCCCGATGCTCACGTCCGGCGATGCCCCGCGGATCTCGGCCGGCCCCGCCGTACGGGTGCCGGAACGATTCTCCCTGACCGGGCTGCTGGAGGAGGACGGGTTCCTTTTCTCGCGTTACAGCCGGGCCTGATCCCGGCGCTGCTGACACGGAGCGGAATTATCTGTTCCGGTTATCTCCGGATGGGCACACTTACCCCTGGAGTCCCCGTGCGAGCGGGGCAAGGATGGTTTCAGCAGCGGCCGCCGGCCGATGGGACGAAGCGGAAGGGCGCCTGTCGTGTTCACAAGCGTTTTGATGATCGAGAAGCCCCTCACTGCCGAGGACGTGGAGTTCGTCACCACGCTCCACGGGGAGGAGCAGATCTCGTTCGTCGTACTGATGCAGCCGCGCGGTGACCGGGCCGACGCACTCCTGCGCGCGATCGACGACGTGGCGATCGGGGAATTGAAGGAGGCGGCCCGCGAGGGCGAGGAGCCCGAGGGCAAGTCGGCCCGCGAGCCCGCCGAGCTGGCACTGCAGTTCTCGCTCAAGGCCCTGCGGGACTCCGGCTCGGAGGCGATCGGACAAGTGGTCGAGGAGCATCCTCTGGACATGCTGAGGTCCGTCGTCGACGAGGCGAACGCGGACGAGGTCATCGTGCTGACCGAACCCCATTACGTGGAGGAGTTCTTCCACCGGGACTGGGCCTCCCGGGCCCGGCACAAGGTCGGCGTACCGGTGCTCAAGCTCTTCGCGCACAGCGAATAGGCTGGGCGGGCACGACACCTCCGTCTGCATTACGCGTCGAGCCTCGGGAGACACACGCATGACACCCGGTATTCCTGCCGCCATGGAACGGCCGCACTTCATCGGCATCGGCGGCGCCGGAATGTCGGGCATCGCGAAGATCCTGACCCAGCGCGGAGCGAAGGTGGCGGGCAGCGACGCCAAGGAGTCCCCCACCGCCGGGGCCCTGCGCGCGCTGGGGGCGACCGTGCACATCGGGCACGCCGCCGGTCATCTGGCGGACGACGCGTCCTGCGTGGTCGTCTCCAGCGCCATCCGTAAGGACAACCCCGAGCTGGTCCGCGCGGCCGAGCTCTCCGTCCCCGTCGTGCACCGCTCGGACGCGCTCGCCGCCCTGATGGAGGGCCTGAGCGCCATCGCGGTCGCCGGTACGCACGGCAAGACGACCACCACGTCGATGCTCGCCGTCGCCCTGTCCGAGCTGGGGCTGCACCCCTCGTACGCCATCGGGGGCGACCTGGAGGGCCCCGGCACCAACGCGGCGCACGGCGAAGGGGCCATCTTCGTGGCCGAGGCCGACGAGAGCGACCGCAGCTTCCACCGGTACGCGCCCGATGTCGCGATCATCCTCAACGCGGAGCTGGACCACCACGCGAACTACGCGTCGATGGAGGAGATCTACGACTCCTTCGAGACGTTCATCGGCCGGATCACCCCCGGCGGCACCCTGGTCATCTCCGCCGACCAGGCCGGCGCCGTCGAGCTGACCCGCCGGGTCCAAGGCCGCTCCGGGCTCACGATCGTCACGTACGGGGACGCGGCCGATGCCGATGTACGCGTGCACAAGATCACCCCGCGCGGGCTGACCAGCGAGGTCACCGTCGTACTCAACGGCAAGTACCTGACCTTCACGGTCTCCGTGCCCGGCAGCCACTACGCACACAACGCGGTGGCGGCCCTCGCCGCCGGGGTGGCGCTCGGCCTCCCGGCGCACAATCTGGCCTCCGCCATCGGCTCGTACACCGGTGTCAAGCGCCGCCTCCAGCTCAAGGGCGAGGCGGCAGGTGTGCAGGTCATCGACTCCTACGCGCACCACCCGACGGAGATGACCGCCGACCTGGACGCCATGCGCGGCGCCGCGCGGGCCGGGGGCACCCCGGAGGGGCGGCTGCTCGTCGTGTTCCAGCCGCACCTCTTCTCCCGTACGCAGGAACTCGGCGCCGAGATGGGCCGGGCCCTGGCCCTCGCGGACGCCTCCGTGGTCCTGGACATCTACCCGGCCCGCGAGGACCCGGTCCCCGGTGTCACCAGCGCGCTGATCATCGACGCGGCGCGGGCGGCGGGCGCCGATGTGACCGCCGTCCACGACAAGGCGGAGGTGCCCGCGGTCATCGCGGGAATGGTGAAGCCGGGTGATCTGGTTCTCACCATGGGAGCGGGCGATGTCACCGAGATCGGCCCGCGGATCCTGGACCACCTGTCGAACTGAGGGAGCCACCGTGCCGTACGACATCGAGAAGACGGATGAGCAGTGGCGGGCGGAGCTGACCCCCGCCGAGTACGCGGTCCTGCGCAAGGCGGCCACCGAGCCCGCCTTCGTGGGCGAGTACACCGATACGAAGACGGAGGGTGTCTACTCCTGCCGTGCGTGCGGCGCGGAGCTGTTCCGCTCCGACACGAAGTTCAGCTCGCACTGCGGCTGGCCGTCCTTCTACGACCCGAAGGACTCGGACGCGGTCGAGCTGATCGAGGACCGCAGCATGGGCATGGTCCGTACCGAAGTGCGCTGCTCACGCTGCGGCTCACACCTCGGGCATGTGTTCGAGGGCGAGGGGTATCCGACTCCTACGGACCAGCGGTACTGCATCAACTCGATCTCGCTGAAGCTGGAGCCGCAGGGGGCGTGAGGGGTCACCGCCGGCGGACGTGCCGCACGATCCGCCGGCCCAGTCGCCGGGTCAGGGTGCGGGAGCGGTTCCAGGCACGGAACGCCTCCAGGGTGCGGCTGCTGCCCGCCTCCTCCACGGCCCGCTCCACCGCCGCGACCCTGTCCGGCGGCAGGGCGCGCACCGCGGGGCGCAGCACCTCGTCGAGCAGCCCGGTGCGGGTGGTGTTCCAGGCGTCGCCCGCGTGCGGGTGGGCGCTCCACACGGTGAAGCAGTCCGCCGCGAACGCGGGCTCCGCCCGCAGCCTGGCCAGCACCCGCTCGTGCCGGGCCGCCCTGCCGTAGGCCGCGATGAGGTCCGCGTCGCCGCTGTGCACGAACGCGTACAGCTCGGCTTCGGGCCGGTCCTCGTCCAGCAGGCGCCGCGCCAGGGCGCCGAAGGCGTGTTCCAGGACGCCCGGCTCCACCGGCTCGGCCGGTGCCCGCAGCGACGCGGCCCGTCCGGACC
>DATCWZ010000878.1:0-3492 GCA_036566065.1 Streptomyces sp.
GCCGGCCGCTGGGCAGGCACCCCGCCCGCCGCACGGCCGCCGCCACCGCCCGACGAGGACAGCCGCCCCCGCAGTCCGCAGCGCCCCAGCAGATCGAGGAGTTCCGTACCCGATACGAGGGTCAGGGGCTTGCCGTTGGCGAAGGTGTACGAGCCGGGGCCGAAGCCCGACGTCGTCACCAGCACACCCTTGTTGGCACCCGCCCCCTGCACCGTCCCGTACAGGTCACGCACCGCGCTCGGCGGCACCGTGTTCCGGTACCGCTTCACCTGCACGAGGATCCGGCCGCCGCTGATCGGATCCGGGTCCATGGCCTCGACATCGACGCCCCCGTCGTTCGACCGCTGCGTCGTCACCGCCTGCATCCCCCTGGCCCGGAACAGCTCGGCGATCAGCCCCTCGAACTCGATCGGGTCCATCTCCAGCAGATCGGGCTCCTCGTCACCCCCGTACGACACCGCACCGGAACCGAGATCCGCCGGAACCCTGCCCGGCCGCACCGCCGCCCGCTGCTCGGGACGGGCCGACAACTGCCCCCGCAGGCCCGTCGTCAGGCAGTCCACCGCGCTCACCTGGGCCAGATTCAGCGCGTCGAAATCCGCCCGCGACACCATCACCGTGGCCAGGAACACCCGCGACTCGCGCCCCGTCGCCGGATCGACGTCATCCACGAAACCGTTCAGGGCCACCGACTTCACCACCCCGGGCTCATCCGCCGCGAACACCTCACGCAGCACGAGCAGCACACACTGCGCCAGCACATCCCGGTACAGGGCCTTGATCTGTGTGGTGGACCGGGCCACCTCCTTCTCCTCATCCGTGGTCGCCACATACTTCACGGACTTCGCCTCCGGCACCACGCCCAGCCCCGGCAGCTCCCAGTCCAGCACCAACTGTCCAGCGGCCGGATCGAAGGCGGCCGTCACCTGCCGGGGAAACTCCTCGGGCCACGCCGACGACGCGTACAACGCGGCCGAGAAGTAGTCCACCACCGCGTCCCGGTCACCCCGCCGCAGCCCCTCGGCCATCTCGGCCACCCCCGCGTTGTGCCGGCGGATCTCGCCGAGCCGCCCCCGCGCCCATTCGTCGTACTGGTGCCGGTACGAAGCGAGCCGCCGCAGCCGCTCGGCCTCCGCCGCCTGCGCCGCCGCCAGATCCCGCTGGTAGCGGGCCTGCGCCTCCTGCTGCGCCTGCGCCCGCCTGGACGCTGTCCAGCCACCCTGCGCCTGGTACAGGTTCACATCCGGCATCGGTACGGGGACCGCCAGCGGCCCCGGAGCAAACGGCTCGTCGAGCGCCTCCGGACGGGCGAGCGACGCGATCCGGAACGCGGGCACCCGCGAGCCCGCGGCCAGCAGGCCCTCCAGCGCCGCCACCCGCGCGTCGAGTTCCTCCGTACGCCGCTGCGCGTCCGCCCTGCGCGCCCGCTTGTACGCCGCCTGCTGCTCCTTGTGCATCCGCGCCATGTCGCGCTCCCGCACCTGCCGCAACCGCTCCTGCTGACGCGCGTCCTGGACCGCGGCCCGGTGCTGCGCCTCGCGCTGCCGCTGCAACTGCCGCTGCGATTCCGCCCACGCACCGACCAGACCACTGGACCTACGACTCATCCGGCGCACACTCCCCACCCAGCGGCCCGGCACACGCACCGGACCCTCTCCACAGTTCCTGCACTTGTCTTACACGCAGGAAAACGATCGCGTCCCGGAAGTGGTGCATCCGGCGTGCGGGGGCATTCGGGGACAACGAAAAAACCAGGCCGGCATGGCGCTGACCTGGTATTGGAGCCGCCTGTCGGAATCGAACCGACGACCACCGCATTACAAGTGCGGAGCTCTGGCCAACTGAGCTAAGGCGGCGCAGCACACGCCAAAGGCGCGCGCGCAAGGCCTCACTCTACACAGCGCCCCGCCTGCCGGAAGAAAATTTCTCCGCCCCCGAAGCACCGCTCGTGAACTGCTGCTCTCGAACTACTGACAGATTCGAAAACGCCAGGTAGCGTCACGACAGGCTCACTCAGGTGGACCAGACCACTCCCTACTCGGATCGTCCGGCACGTTCCTGCCGGTGGAGGAGAAGATTCAGCATGGCCAGTGTCACGTTCGACAAGGCGTCCCGCATCTACCCCGGCACCACGAAGCCGGCCGTGGACGAGCTGGAGATCGAGGTCGAGGACGGCGAGTTCCTCGTCCTCGTCGGCCCTTCCGGCTGCGGCAAGTCGACCTCCCTGCGCATGCTCGCGGGTCTTGAGGACGTCAACTCCGGCGCCATCCGTATCGGCGAGCGCGATGTCACGCACCTGCCGCCCAAGGACCGGGACATCGCCATGGTGTTCCAGAACTACGCGCTCTACCCGCACATGACCGTCGCGGACAACATGGGCTTCGCGCTGAAGATCGCGGGCACC
Source organism: Streptomyces sp. (assembly GCA_036566065.1). Taxonomy (GTDB): domain Bacteria; phylum Actinomycetota; class Actinomycetes; order Streptomycetales; family Streptomycetaceae; genus Streptomyces. The sequence goes on from DATCWZ010000878.1 coordinate 2,405, forward strand.
AGCAAGACCGAGATACGCGCGAAGGTCGAAGAGGCCGCCAAGATGCTGGACCTGGTCGAGTACCTGGACCGCAAGCCGAAGGCGCTCTCCGGCGGTCAGCGCCAGCGCGTGGCGATGGGGCGTGCCATCGTGCGCGAGCCGCAGGTCTTCCTGATGGACGAGCCGCTGTCGAACCTGGACGCCAAGCTCCGTGTGTCCACCCGTACGCAGATCGCCTCGCTGCAGCGGCGCCTCGGCATCACCACCGTGTACGTCACGCACGACCAGGTCGAGGCCCTCACCATGGGCGACCGGGTCGCGGTGCTCAAGGACGGGATCCTCCAGCAGGTGGACTCGCCGCGCAATATGTACGACCGCCCGGCGAACCTGTTCGTGGCCGGCTTCATCGGCTCGCCCGCGATGAACCTCGTGGAGGTGCCGATCACCGACGGCGGCGTCAAGTTCGGCAACAGCGTCGTCCCCGTCTCGCGGGCCGCGCTGTCCGCCGCCGCCGAGCGCGGCGACACCACCGTCACGGTCGGCATCCGGCCCGAGCACTTCGACATCGTCGAGCACGGCGGCGCCGCCGCCAAGTCGCTGAGCAAGGGCCCGGCGGACGCACCGGCCGGTCTGGGCGTGTCCGTCAATGTCGTCGAGGAGCTCGGCGCCGACGCGTTCGTCTACGGCGCCGCGCGGGTCGGCGGCATCGACCAGGATCTGGTGGTCCGGGTCGGCGGCCGCGCCGTTCCGGAGAAGGGCACGGAGCTGCACGTCGTGCCGCGCCCGGACGAGCTGCACGTCTTCGCGACCTCGACCGGTGAGCGCCTCACCGACTGATCCGCCCATGACGGCCCCGCCGTCCCGGAGTTCGGCTCTCCGGGACAGCGGGGCCGTTTGCGTGGCGCCGCGCGTTTTAAGGTTTCGGCTGTGTACGACGCCGAATACGCTGGTCCAGCGGGTAGTTCACCCCGGTTCGTCAACGGGTGATTCGAAAGGCCACCCCGAACGATCCCCCGTAAGGGTGACGAAATGTCGCCATGTCATCACCGACCGCTACGCTCGCGTGCGTGACCCACACCGCGCGCCGAATCGGCCGAACCATCGCTCTC
>DATCWZ010000356.1:0-2663 GCA_036566065.1 Streptomyces sp.
CCGCCGCCGCGTCCCGGTCGCCGCCAGGAACCTCGTCCAGCACCCGGCCGCGGCCGACCGCGACCAGGACGCGCAGCACGACGGCCCCCAGCACCAGCCCACCGCCGGTCACGGCCGCGGCGAGCGCCCCGGCCCGCGCCCCTCCCCGTACGACCGCGAAACCCAGCACAAGCACGAGCAGGACCACCGTCCCCACGGCCGGCCAGACGCTGCAATATCTCAGCCACTGGAACCCGTCGCGCAGCTCGTCCGCGCGGTCGGCCGACAGCAGGGTGATCGAGGTGTGCTCGACCGGGATCAGATCGGCGAACGGCACCCCGTTGTCCAGCAGCTCCTTCTTGACCTGCTCGATCACCGGCGCCAGGTCGATGGTGACCGCGTCCCCGTTGTTGCCGTGCAGCGCGGCCGTCACCTCGTCGTGCGCCGACCGGTTCGCGGCGTTCCAGGCCCGCTGGAAGGTCCCGGTCGTGGTGAACGACAGGACGCTTTCGTGCAGGAAGTCCTCCACGGTGTCCTGAAGCGGCCCCACGTCGATCTGTTTCATCGCCTCGTCGGTGATCAGGGTCGCGACGGTGGACCGTACGGCGGGGTCGTCGGCCAGCGGGGAGACGGCGGCCAGATAGCGGTCGGTGTCGTCGATCTCCAGGTCGACCCAGGCGGAGAGCGCGCTCAGCGGGACCAGGACGGTGAGCAGCACGAGCAGCGCTGCCGACAGTGCCGCTGAGAGGTAGGTCCGCACTTCACCAGGGAATCCCGCCCGGGGCGGGGCCGCCCCGGGCCGTACACCATTCGAGTTGCCGGGCGGCGCGGCCGGGTGTGCCCTGGAGTGACGGACGACGGAAGGAGCCCGCGTCATGGCGACACAGGCGACGATGCCGCCCCGTGGCGGGACCCGCAGATTCCGCCGATCCCGCGGCGCCCACGCCCGCCCGCCGGTCCGGCGGCACCACAGTTGGCTCGGATGGGCAACACCACTGGTGCTCGGGGTGATCTTCGGCTTCTACGCGGCGTTCATGCGCCGCGACGGCGGCCCGAGTACCGGTGGTCAGGTCGTGCTGGGCGTGGTCTCCGGAGTGGTCCTGGCCGTGCTGTGTTTCGCGCTGGGACGGTTCCAGCACGCCCTGCCGCCCGAACTGCGGGCGGCTGCGTACGGGGCGCTGACCGGATGCGCAATCGGGTTCCTGGTCAGCCTGAACGACAGCAGCGTGCTGCGGTCGGCGGGCTTGGGCGTCGCGGTCGCGGCTGGGGCGCTGATCAGCACGTTCTACTACTTCTATACGAGGGAGAGCTGAGCCCCTCACCACTCCTCCCACCCTTCCTCCCGTGGGCGCGGTCGCCGGACCTGATCCGGCAGCCGCGCCCACGCGTTCCGCGCATGCTTGACCTTCCCTGCGGGGGAACCCCCAGCATCGGCCGAGCAGGGCGGGACCCCGCCCGGCATGAGGAGGTTCGTGGTGGGACATCCGGGCGGGCTGCTGACGATCGGGGAGTTCGCCCGCGTCGTCCGGCTCTCCGCCAAGGCGCTGCGCCGCTACGACGAACTGGGCCTGCTCCGGCCCGCCCTGGTCGATCCGGTGAACGGCTACCGGTACTACGACCAAGCGCAGGTGGAGACGGCACGGCTGGTGGCCTGGCTGCGCCGGATCGGGATGCCGCTCGCCCGGATCACGCGGGTCGTCGCGCTCGACGCGGGTGCGGCCGCCGCCGAGATCCGTGCCTACTGGGCGCGGGTGGAAGCTGAGACGGCGGCCCGGCGGGACCTCGCGGCCTTCCTCATCGACCATCTGTCAGCGGAGGAGAACGCCATGACCAACCAGGGACCCGGCCTGCTCGGAATCCGGTACGCGGCACTGTCGCATCCCGGTGCGGTGCGGGAGTCCAACCAGGACGCGGCGTACGCGGGAGCGCGGCTGCTTGCCGTGGCCGACGGTTTCGGGGAGCGCGGTGCGGGGGCGAGCACGGCGGCGATCGAGGCGCTGAAGCCGGCCGCGCGGAGCGCGGTGCACGCGGCGGATCTGCTGAACGTCCTCCAGGACGCGGCGGATCAGGCGGAACTGGCGGTACGGGACGCGGTCGCGGGCGGCGGATCCCCGGCCGAGTCCGGGACGACGCTCACCGCGCTGCTGTGGACCGGGTCGCGGCTGGGACTCGTACACATCGGGGATTCGCGGGCCTATCTGCTGCGGGGCGGCGAACTGTTCCGGATCACCCACGACCACACGCTGGTCCAGTCGATGATCGACGACGGTTCGCTGACCGAGGAGGAGGCGGCCTCCCATCCGCAGCGCGCGCTGCTGCTCAAGGCGCTGGTGGGAGCCCCGGGATCCGGGCCGGACGACGCGCGGCCCCGCCCCGATACGCATCTGCACGACACGCTGCCCGGTGACCGCTATCTGCTGTGCTCGGACGGCCTGTGGGCGGTCGTGGGCGAGGCGGAGGTGACCCGCGCGGTCATCGCGGCGGACGGACCGGACGCCGCCGTACGCGACCTCGTCGCCCTCGCCGGTGACGCCGGCGGACCCGACAACGTGGCGTGCGTCGTCGCCGATGTCGTGGCTTTGTAAGGCATGACCCGTTCCCGGTGACGGGCGTGTTCAGTCGCGTACGACCGTGACCGGGCAGGTGGCGTGCTGGGTGACATGGAGGCTGACCGAGCCCAGCAG
>DATCWZ010000652.1:0-2546 GCA_036566065.1 Streptomyces sp.
CTGACCAGCCACGCGGACGCCCTCGCGGCCAACCTCTCCGGCGGCCAGACCAACCGGGTCTCCCTCGCGGTGGCCCTGCTCGGCACCCCCGACCTGCTGGTGCTCGACGAGCCGACCGTCGGCCTCGACCCCGTGCTCCGCCGCGACCTGTGGAACCTCTTCCACCAGCTCGCCGCCGACCGGGGCACCACGATCCTGGTGTCCTCCCACGTCATGGACGAGGCCGAGCGCTGCCACCGCCTCCTGCTGATGCGCGACGGCGAAATCCTGGCCGATGACACCCCGGACGCCCTGCGTACCCGCACCGGCGCCGGCACCGTCGAGGAAGCCTTCCTCCACCTGGTCGACCAGGCCGCCGACGCGGCCGCCACCACCACCGTGAACCGCCAGGAGACACACCGATGAGCACTACGGCCCCCGCGCCCTCCACCCAGGCGCTGACCCCCGCCCGCACCCTCGCCACGGCGGCCCGCGTGCTGCGTCAGCTCCGCCACGACCCCCGTACGGTCGCGCTGCTCCTGCTCATCCCAGTCATCCTGATCACGCTGCTCCGCTATGTCTACGACGCCACCCCGCAGGTCTTCGACAACATCGGTGCCTCGCTCCTCGGCATCTTCCCGCTGATCACGATGTTCCTGGTGACATCGATCGCCACCCTGCGAGAGCGCACATCCGGCACCCTCGAACGCCTCCTCGCCATGCCCCTGGGCAAGGGCGACCTGATCGCCGGTTACGCCATCGCCTTCGGGATCGTCGCGGTCGCCCAGTCCCTCCTGGCCACCGCGCTCTCCCTGTGGGTCCTCGGCCTCGATGTGATCGGCTCGCCCTGGCTGCTTCTCCTGATCGCGCTGCTCGACTCGCTTCTTGGCACGGCCCTCGGGCTGTTCGTCTCGGCCTTCGCCGCGTCCGAGTTCCAGGCAGTCCAATTCATGCCGGCCGTGATCTTCCCGCAGCTCCTGCTGTGCGGCCTGTTCACCCCGCGCGACCAGATGCACCCGGTACTCGAAGCCATTTCGGACGTCATGCCGATGTCGTACGCCGTCGACGGGATGAACCAGGTCCTCGACCACACCGACATCACCGCGGACTTCTTCCGGGACGTCCTGATCGTCGCGGGCTGCGCACTCCTCGTCCTTTGCCTCGGCGCGGCCACCCTCCGCCGCCGCACCACCTGAGGGCCCGATGCGAGGATGAGGACAAAGCCCCATCAGCCCGGAGGATGAACCGCATGACCAAGACAGTCGCAGTCCTCGGCACAGGCAAGATCGGCGAGGCCCTGCTCAGCGGAATGATCCGGGCCGGCTGGCGCCCCACCGACCTGCTGGTGACCACCCGCAGCCCCGACCGAGCCGAGACGCTCCGTACCCGGTACGGCGTCGAGACGGTCAGCAACGCCGAAGCCGCCAAGGGCGCCGATACCCTCATCCTTACGGTCAAGCCCCAGGACATGGGCACGCTCCTGGACGAACTCGGCCCCCACCTCACACCGGACCGCCTCGTCATCAGCGTCGCGGCCGGTATCCCGACCGCGTTCATCGAGGACCGGCTCGTCAAGGGCACCCCTGTCGTACGGGTCATGCCGAACACCCCGGTCGTCGTGGACGAGGGCATGTCCGTCATCTCCGCCGGCAGTCACGCCACCCCGGACCACCTGGCCCACGCCGAGGCGATCTTCGGCGGCGTCGGCAAGACCCTCCGCGTCCCCGAGTCCCAGCAGGACGCGTGCACCGCGCTCTCCGGATCGGGGCCCGCGTACTTCTACTTCCTCGTCGAGGCGATGACGGACGCCGGCATCCTGCTCGGCCTGCCCCGCTCCCAGGCCCACGACCTGATCGTCCAGGCCGCGATCGGTGCGGCGGTCATGCTCCGGGACAGCGGTGAGCATCCCGTCAAGCTCCGCGAGGCCGTCACCAGCCCCGCGGGCACCACCATCAGCGCCATCCGGGAGCTGGAGAACCACGGCGTACGGGCGGCTCTCATCGCCGCACTCGAAGCGGCCCGTGACCGCAGCCGCGACCTGGCATCGGGCAACGGCTGATCCCGGCGGGCCGCCCGGGGTTGACACGGCCCGCGCGGGTCCGTAACGTGCTCCGGGTTGCCCGATGTGAGCGCCGACTCCGGTCGGTCCCCGGACAACCATCCCGCAGTAACCACACCGAGCGAGCGACAGTTGTCGCCCGTCTTTGTGCGCGCGCATACGGAATGAGGAATCCACGTTCGAGAGAACGGAACGGACCCCGATTAGCTTCGGAGCCCGGGATTCCGCTAAAGTCTCACTCGTCGGAACGGCCCAACGGCCGGGATGACGAACCCCGCTGACTGGGAATCAGGCCCGAAAGGATCTGATAGAGTCGGAACTGCCGGAAAGGGAAACGCGAAAGCGTGGAACTGGAAAGCAAGTTCGGCCGGAAATCGGAACCGAAAGGGTCTGATAAGGTCGGAAACGCAAGACCGAAGGGAAGCGCCCGGAGGGCCCGGTGATACGGGGCCGAAGGAAGCGTCCGTTCCTTGAGAACTCAACAGCGTGCCAAAAGTCAACGCCAGAT
>DATCWZ010000654.1:0-3323 GCA_036566065.1 Streptomyces sp.
AGTCCGCGTACGCAGCCTCCGCGTCCCGCAGGCCGAGCTGAAGCCGGCCGCGGAGGTCGAGAGTGCGGGGCAAGTGCCAGGCCGGGCCGTCCGTCCTCAGTTTGTCGAGAAGCGCGTCGATCTCGGTGACCGCAGCGGGCAGGTCGCCGGACAGGGCGTACGTAGTGGCGCGGAGCAACCCGGCGCCGGAGATCTGCGTGAGGATGCCGTGCCGGGTGGCGAACGCGTACAGCAGGTCCGCCTCGGCGAAGACCGGCGCAACGTGCTCCTCGCTGTGCGACGCCTGCAGGCGCAGGCCGAGCGCGCTCGCCCGGAAGCGCAGCAGGCGGGCCTCCTGGTACGGGGCGAGGCCGGGCGTCTCCTCGTGGATGCGTACCAGGGTTTCGTAGGCGGCGGTCAGTACGGCAACCTGCGCGGCAGCGTCGTCCTCGGCCGGGGGCTCGGCGGGGATCTCGGCGGTGGCGAGCGCGGCTCCGGCCCGGGCGAGGGCCGCGTGGCCCTGCAGTTCCACGGCTTCGTACAGGGCCGCCGCCTCGTCGTACAGGGCGGCGGCGTCGGCGTAGTGGTCCTTCTCGCCGGTCCGGCCCGCCTCGTCGTCCAGCAGGTCCGCGCGCAGTTGTACGAGCGGGCCCACGGCCGGGTCGTCAGGGTGGGTGTAGTCGGGAGCGGCCACCAGCGTGCGCAGTCGCGCCCAGCATGCCTGTGCGTCCGGGTGTCCCTGCTCCTCCAGCGACCGTGCCCGCACGATGAGTTCGGGCAGCGACTCGGGGACCTCAGGAGCCGTACGGGCGGCCGGGGCGGTGACCGACGCGGCCGGGGCGCCGTCGAGGCCGCGGGTACGCAGGGTCAGTTGCAGCGCGTCCAGGAGCGGGGCACGGTCCAGGCGGGCCCGGCGGCGGTCGGTATGCGCCGGGGTTCCATTCCGGGCGTCGAAGCGGGCGGCCAGGTCGTCGGCACGGCCCCGCACCTCGGCGCGCAGGCCGGCCACCGTCCAGGTGCGGCCCGCGTAGCCCGCCGCGGGCAGTTCGCCGTGGCCGAGGGCTTCGACGCGCTGGAGGAGGACCTCCACGCCGGTGTGGAAGTCGAGCAGGTCCAGCGGCGAGTCCACCTCGTCGAACAGGCTCCGGTTCTCGGCGAGCAGCTCCAAGCCGCGTGCCTCGTTGCCGGTCAGCGCGCAGAACTCCAGGTGCCGGCCGACCTCCCCGGACATCGAGGGGTTGCGGCGGCAGGCGCGGTAGCCGGCGAGGTGCAGTGCGCGGGCCCTGTCCACGTCACCGGTACGCAGCAGGGGCAGCAGGGCGTACGAGAGGGAGCGGGCGGGCTCCTCCTGGCAGGACGCCTTTCCGGCGAGGACGGGTTCCCACTCGTGCAGCGCCCGCGCGTCGTCGCCCGCAGCCAGGTGGTAGCAGGCGCGCTCGCAGGTCTCACAGGCTTCGCAGTCGCTGAGCGGGGTGCGGGTGCGGCCCGCCCACAGCTCGTAGGCGAGGGCGGTGGGCTCGCCGAGGTGGTTGGCGAGCTGGTACGCCTGCCCGTAGTAGGGCTGGAGGCCGAGCCCGGCCTTCTCGTACCGGTCGCGCATCTCACCGTGCCACTGGCGCAGGGAGGCCAGCGGTATCTCGGGCAGGGCGCGCAGGGCGTTGGCCACCCACTTGAACCGCCAGAACAACTGGTGGCGCAGGCGCTCGTCGAAGATATCGGGCTGTTCGTCGAAGAGGGTGAGCAGCCGGGCGAAGACGACAGGCGACTTCCGGGGTTCGGAGCCGTAGGTGTACGCCCCCTGGAGTTCCAGGAGCGCGTGGATCAGCGGGACGGGCTCGTCGAACTGTTCGGCGGCGGCGACGAGTTCCTCGGCGGCGACGGTCCTGGGCCGGCCGTAGGGGCGCTGGTCGTTCTCCCGGAGTGCCTCGAACAGCTCGTCGGTGTTCTGGGGACGCGGTGCGGTCGGCATCGTCAGCGGTCCTTCCGGAGGGCGTGGGCGAGAAGGTCGAGGAAGGAGCGGTTGATGAGGCTCGATTCGGCGGGCCTGAGCGGGCGCCGGGACAGCAGCGCGGCCTGCCCGTAGAGGGCTTCGGCGCTCGTGCGGGCCAGTTCGGGCTCGTCGATGGCGATGGCGGTACGGACCAGCGGGTTGAGCTGGTTGAGGATGAGCTGGGCCCGCGGGGCCTCCTGGCGCAGGGCGCCGAGGATGTCGCCCCACAGGCCGCCCTCCTGTTCCCGGGCGAGCTGGGCGCGGGTGCGTTCGTGCCGGGCCTCGCGGCTGTCGATGAGGAGGGCGGGGGCGGACGCTGGGTGGAAGGTGCGCAGCGCGACATCGCAGTCGAAGACGGCGAGGGCGTCGCGGGCCAGCGCGAGATAGGACGCCGCGGCAAGTTCCGTCTCCCGGTCGACGGGGTCGAGGTGTGCGGTGAGAGTCGCCGGGTCGAGGTCGGTAACGCTGATCTCGGGTCTGATCTCGGGCAGCCGGTGGACCAGTTCACGGTCGTACGTGTAGCCGCCGTTGACGACGCCGAGCCCGGCGGCCGAGGCGATCGCCGCGATCTGCCGGAACTCCTCCACGCTCGATGTCACCAGTACGGTGCGGTGGGCGCGCGCGAACCCGTCGAGGGTGGTGTGCCCGTCGGTGGTCTCGAACGGCAGCCAGGGCAGCAGCATCCGCAGAATCTCGTCGTCGTGCACCGCGAGCGACTTCACGGCCAGATGGTGGGCGTGCAGGAAGCGGGCGAGCAGGTCCGGGTCGCTGGCGGCGGCCCGGGCGATCCAGGCGCGGAGCCGCTCGGCGAGGGCGTCGCGGACAGCGGCGAGGGTGTCGTCCTCGTACAGGGACTCGCGAGACGCCGTCGGGCGCAAGTCCTCGGCGTCGATGACGCAGCGGACGAAGAACGCCCACTCGGGCAGGATCTCCTCGGCCTGCTCGGACAGCAGCATGCCCTTGACGTGCACGCGGTGCCCGTGGCGGCGTCCTGCCGGGACCGTGTCGGGCAACACGCACGCGATGCCCTTGAGGCCCACGGCGGGCAGGTCAAGCTCGATGGTGTCCAGCGGCGTGAACCCGAAGACCGACTCGCCGTACGCGGCCAGCGCACGGGAACGGCTGCCCGGTGTGGGATACGTACGCTCCCACGGCGCGGGCTCGGGGTTGACGGATGTGCCCTGGCCGCCCGTGCCGTCGCGGAAGGTCACCGGGTGGCGCAGCAGGGAGCCGAAGTGGCGTGCCAGGGCGTGGACGTTCGCCGGCCCGGTCCACTCGCCCGCGTCGGGACGCGGCGTCAGGGTGACGCTGGTGCCGGGCAGCGGGCGGGCGGAGGCGGGCAGGGTGCGGACGG
>DATCWZ010000434.1:0-2435 GCA_036566065.1 Streptomyces sp.
CCGCCGAGCGCTCCGCCCCCCGGCTGGCCTGGGCGGACGCGGAGGCGGACGTGCGGCCGGTCGGCTCGGCCGTGCTGCCGCCCTGGGTCAGCAGATCGGGGGCGCCACCGGGGCGCACCTGGTCCGCGGCGCCCGCGCCGACGTTGTAGTTGTCGCCGCCGGGTACGAGACCCGACGCGACGGCGACCGCTCCGACGGCCAGGGCCGCGGACACGCCGAGGAGGCCGGTGCGCAGAGGCATCGCCGCCCGTTTTTTCCGGCGTCCACCGTCGTGCCGGTCCGCCGGGGCGGCCGGGTGCATCTCGGCGGCGGGGCCCGCGGCTGAGCGTCGATGGCGTCCCATGCCTGTGCCTTCCTTGTGCTCCGACGTCTCCGTGACGTCACCGTTCCCCCGTCACTCACCCATTCGGGTGAGGCTTTTGCGACGGGACTGTACGCCATGACGTATCGGCGAGAAGTACTCCTCGGCCAATTGGCCGGTTAGCGTTCAGACATGAGCGAAGATGCACGCCTCGTCGTTTGGGTACGCGGCCGAGTACAGCAAGTAGGCTTCCGCTGGTTCACCAGGGCAAACGCTTTGGAGATCGGGGGACTCACCGGCTTCGCGCTGAATCTCGACGACGGCCGGGTACAGGTTGTTGCTGAAGGGGCGCGTGAGAATTGCCACCGTCTGCTGGACTGGCTCGGCTCAGGCGACACACCCGGACACGTGGACGGAGTCACTGAGATCTGGGACACGCCCCGCGGTGGTTATGACGGATTCGCGATCCGCTGACCCGCTCTGCGGAAAGCGGTCGGATTCGCTCCGTATCCGCCGCACGGCGAGCGGTAACCGGGACCACGGAGAAGACTCCGCACCCGAAATGACCTGCGAATTGACCGAGTAGTGGTCGATGGTTGCCAAGAGCCGGACGACATGCCAGGCTGCGGCGGTAACAGAGATCTCCGACGCCCCTCAGGGCCCCGCAGGAGAGCCGCACCGCATGATCATCCGGTCGCCGGCCCCCGGGACGCCTGCCCTACGGGGTGTGATCGTGTTGACCGTCAAACTTTTTGGTGAGACGCTGAAAACCCCGCGCACCTCAACTGTTTGGCAGGGCTCGTCGGCAGCACATCGCAGTGAGCACAGGGCACTGCCGGGCACCGCGGGTGCGATTCCCTCACGACCCACACCGCATCGGTCGGTCACTCAGTGTGGAGGACCATCCATCATGGCAAAGGCGCTTCTCGGTTACGTCGGCGGTTCCGATCCGCGACTCCTCGCCGAGATGCGACGGCTCCAGAAGCGTGTCCAGGACCTGGAATCCGAACTCGTACGGATCCAGGACGAGAACGACGCGCTCAACGCCGCCGCCCAGCACCAGGAGTCGCTGCTCGACAGCATGGACATCGACGTACCGCAGGCGGAGCCCGCGCTGACCTGACCTCCGGCCCCCGAGGGGGCTGGTCGGGCGCTTGCGGCAGCCGCCCGGAGTTCCGCGTCCGGGATGCCTTCGCAGCGCGGGAACGGCAGCGCAGTACGGGCAAACGCAGGACAATATGAGATGGACAAGGGACGCTTCGGCGTCCCTTCTTTCATTTGGGTCGCGGCCGTTACCGTCTGATGTGCCCTGCACCTTCATTACCGAAACCGGGAGTGAAAGGTAGAGTCCGGGGGCGTGCACCTCAAGGCCCTGACCCTGCGTGGTTTCAAATCGTTCGCTTCCGCGACAACGCTGCGGTTCGAACCCGGGATCACCTGTGTCGTGGGGCCCAATGGGTCAGGTAAATCCAATGTGGTGGACGCGCTCTCCTGGGTCATGGGGGAACAGGGGGCGAAATCCCTGCGTGGCGGCAAGATGGAAGATGTGATCTTCGCCGGTACCACGGGGCGGCCGCCGCTCGGCCGGGCGGAAGTCTCGCTGACCATCGACAATTCCGATGGCGCGCTGCCCATTGAGTACGCCGAGGTGACGATCACCCGGATCATGTTCCGCAACGGCGGCAGCGAATACCAGATCAATGGCGACACCTGCAGACTGCTCGACATCCAGGAACTCCTGTCCGATTCCGGTATCGGCCGCGAGATGCATGTCATCGTCGGCCAGGGCCAACTGGACTCGGTGCTGCACGCGGACCCGATGGGGCGCAGGGCATTCATCGAGGAAGCCGCCGGGGTGCTCAAGCACCGCAAACGCAAGGAGAAGGCGCTGCGGAAGCTGGACGCGATGGCGGCCAACCTGGCCCGTGTCCAGGACCTCAACGACGAGCTGCGCCGGCAACTGAAGCCGCTGGGCAGACAGGCGGCGGTCGCCCGCCGGGCGGCGGTCATCCAGGCGGATCTGCGCGACGCGAGGCTGCGGCTCCTCGCCGACGATCTCGTACGGCTGCGCGAGGCGCTGCGGGGCGAGGTCGCCGACGAGGCGGCGCTCAAGCAGCGCAGGGAGGCGGCCGGT
>DATCWZ010000678.1:0-3048 GCA_036566065.1 Streptomyces sp.
GGCGGAGCACCTTGAGCGCCACCTCGCGGTCGTGCTTGAGGTCGGTGGCGAGGAAGACCGTCGCCATGCCGCCGGCGCCGAGCTGGCGCTCGATCCGGTAGCGCTGCTCGAGCGCGGTGGTGAGGCGGGTGAGGTCGGACACGGGGATGGTGGAATATGGCGGTAACTCGGCGGGGCGGTAGGGCGCAGGGGCGCAGGCCGGTGTCCGTCATCCCGAGGAGCGCAAGCGACGAGGGACCTGCTCCGCCGGCTTCGAACTCCGGTCTAGTAGGTCCCTCGCTGCGCTCGGGATGACCACCGGGGCTTGCGCCCTACCACTTTACCGCCCTACGCTGTCGGCTACCTGCACTCGGCAGTGAAGTTGTCGTGGACGGACGTCACGGTGCCGTCGGCCAGCACAGTGATATGAAAGTGGTCCTGCAGCACGAAGTTGTTGCCGGGACCCGGACCGATGAGCAGAATGTTCGTCAGGAAGCTGTGCTCCTCGCCCACCCGAACGTTGGATATCTCAAACGGACTTCCTCCCACCCCTCGGTACTTCGTGCCCGTGGTCAGGCCCGTACCAGTGACTCCCTGCGGGTTGTGGACTTCAACGACATGCGCGCCGCCGCTTCCGTCGAGGGTCACGTGGAATATGATGTGGAGGGGCCCGGTGATGTGCACGTCCTCTCCCGCGCCGCAGTCGTTGAACCGCGTGAGGTCGAGCTGGTTCACCACATTCTGGGTCGACGCTTGCGCGGCGAGGCTCGGACCATCGGAGCCGACGGGCCCGGTCGGTTCCTCCCGGCAGCCGCCGGAGGAGAGGACGAAGGCGATGGCGAGCAGTGACGAGTGTTTCATCTGAATCTCCTGGAGTCATTGAACGACGAGGGTCCCGGCCGATCCCGGCACGTTGGGATCGGTGTAGTGGTAGGTCCCGGGAGTGGTGAAGGTCACGGTGACGAGGGACGGGTACGCGTAGGGGAAGGTGCTTCCCACGAAGCTGGGCAGGCCCACCGACTCGATGGCGTGCGGGTCGTAGTCGAACGCGAGGATCCAGGTGACGGTCCGGCCCGCGGGAATGGTGTCCACCGCCGGGCTGCTGCCGTTCTGCCCGCTGACGAACGAGTGGGCACCGTTGGCGGCGAGACTGACGTCGAAGGTGGCCGCGGTGATCGTGACCGCGAACTCGGCTGACTGGCCGCTCCCGGCCACCGCCGCACGGACGACGGCTTCTCCTGTTTCGCCGGTGGAATCGATCTCCGCGGTGCTCACTCCGTCCGAGTCGGAGTTCCCGTCTATCTCCACCAGGTCGATCGGTCCCTGCTGCACCGTCCAGGTGACCGCCTGGCCAGGGATGCCGTTGCCGTACCGGTCCTCGACGCGGGCAGCCAGGGTGTGTCCGAGCACATGGTTCAGCGGCAGGGTCACGGCGGCGTCACCGAACACCGCCAGCGCCGCGACTGGCCCCGGCAGGGCCTGGGCGGTGAAGAACGTCGCCGGGAATGGCGCGTCGTCCACGGTGACCTCGACTTTTCCGCTCCCGGCCACGGTGCCCAGCATCCACACGGCAACCGCGATCCCTTCGGCATCCGTGGTGCTCGTCCCGGGCGACATGCTGCCCGAGATGGGATGCCAGTGGACGATCATCCCGGCCTTGAACGCGCCCTCGGAGGTCACCTGCACCCGGAGCGGCAACGGCAGCGCGGTGCCGACCACCCCGGTCTGGCCATTGGTGGGCGACACCGGCGTAGCGCGCACCAACGGCGCCCGGCCGGTAGCGCTGAAGGCCACCGGTGAGCCGGACGCCCCCGCCACGGTGCTGGTCGCGCTCATGGCCCCGATCCCGGGACCCAGGGTCCAGGTCGCCGACGCGAGGCCCGTGGCATCGCTCACCGTTCGGGCGGGCAGGATGGTGCCGGCCGACGCCTCCCACTCCACCGTCCCCCCCGCCCGCGGCTCCCCATCGGACTCGATCCGCACGCTGAGCGGCAGCGGCAGCTGGGCGCCGACGACGCCGACTTGCCCATTGGTGGGGTCCACCGCAGTCACCTTCAACCCGGCGGGGGCCGAAGGATCGGAGCACGCCGCCAGCCAGGCGGCCACGGCGGCGAGCCGGACGACGCAGGGGAAGGCATTGCCGTGCAAGCGGATGCCGGCGATCGGGTAGGCGGGCGACATAGGTGCTCCAGGTCTGGTTTGCTGCGGCTCCGACGGTCTGATGTGGAGTCCGTTCCCCGAGGATACCTTTCCCCTGTCCCTGTCCTGTCTTCGTGCCGTCCTTTCATCGATCCGCGCGGTCTCTGCCGCCCATTCATGATCGAGCTCCGGGTTCTCGGCACTCTGGCGATCCAGTCGCGCGATGGCGGCCCACCGGTCCCGGCCGTCACCCAACCCAAGCGTCTGGCGCTCCTGCTCTATCTCGCACTGGCCGAGCCCGCCGGCCTCCAGTCCCGGGACAGCCTGGCGGCGCTCCTGTGGCCGGAAGCCGACGACGATTCGACGAGACATTCGCTCCGGAACACGCTGTACGGGCTGCGGCAGGCGCTGGGCGAGGGGGCGATCGTGTCGCGGGGCGAGGGCTACGTCGGGCTGGATCCGGCGGCGATCCGGTGCGACGCGGTCGAGGTGAGGGCACTGCTCGCCGCCCATCGGTGGAAGGAGGCGCTGGCCGGGTGGGGTGGTGACCTGGCTCCCGGCTTCCATATCTCGGGCGCGCCGGAGTTCGAGCGCTGGCTCGACGACCAGCGGGCGGCCCTGCGGCGTGCCGTCGCGGACGCCGGCTGGCGGCGGGTGGATGAGATGGAAAGGAACGGCGAGCCCGGCGTGGGCGAGGCCGCTCGGCGGGCCTGGGCCATGGACCCGACCAACGAGGCCGGCGCGAGACGGCTCATGCAGCTGCTGGATGCGACGACCGGACGCGCCGCCGCCCGGCGGGCCTACGATGACCTGGCCGAATACCTCCGCCGGGAGTTCGAGACCGTGCCGTCAGCCGAGACGCGGGCGCTGGCGGAGCGGTTGAGCGCCCGGGTCGATGCGCCTCCACTACCTTCGGCCGTGCCGGTCGTC
>DATCWZ010000689.1:0-2850 GCA_036566065.1 Streptomyces sp.
CAAAGAGCGGAGGCGGAGGGATTTGAACCCTCGATGGGCTTTAAGACCCAAACCGCATTAGCAGTGCGGCGCCATAGACCGGACTAGGCGACGCCTCCAGCACACCCACGCGAGCGCGAGTGGTGCGTGCAGATGATGACACATTTGAGCGCGCTGTCACCAATCGGCGCCCACGGTACTAGGGAGTCGGGTGCCAGGGCAAAGCGCTGCGGCGGCGGGTTTCGGTGAGAGCGGTCCGCCGCGGGGCCCCGCCATCCCGGTTGGACCTCCTGTGGTTGCGCAACGTCCGGGCGGGCGGAGCGTTAGAGAGGACGAGGGCTCCGCCCTCCGCTCACCGTCCGACCGCCGGCACCCAGGAGCCCCGAATGCTGCGCCGTCTCACCCTCACCGCTGTCGCGTCCCTCGCCGCGCTGTCCGCCACCGCCCCCGCGGCCACCGCAGCGAGCCCGCTTCCTCTGCCTCTGCCGCCGCTGTCCGTGCTCCAGGGGCACTGGCACGACGGACCGGACCAGCAGACCCGGCTGACCGTGACGGTCTCCGAGTCCGGCAACCCGGCCGCCAACGGGACGTTCGAGCTGGAATGCGATCCGGCGGGCGGTACGCACCCCGAGGCCCAGCGGGCCTGCGACCTGCTGGACGAAGCGGAGCGGGCCGGCGAGAACCCCTTCGTACCAACGTCCGAGCACGCCATGTGCACCCAGCAGGCCGGCGGACCGGCTGCCGCGCGGGTGCAGGGTACGTGGCAGGGGGAGGACGTCGACGCGCACTTCAGCCGGGCCAACGGCTGCGAGATCGCGCGCTGGAACCGCCTGGTGCCGGTCCTGCCCACCGCCAGGTAGCCGCCTCCGGGGCGCGAATCGGCACGTCATGGACCACCGGCGTGCGCCCTGCGCACAGAACCTTGGTGAGAGCTCCCCCTCATCCGCCGTCCCCCGGCCGCGCCTGCCTTTAGACTCCTCCAAGTGACAGCCCGAGGCCCGAGGGGCAAGATGGGGCCCGCTGTCGGGCAAGGTGAGGTCATCAGGGAGGAAGCGTCGTCGTGAGCAGCCGGCCATCCCGAGGCGCTGCTCGCCTCGCAGCCATACTGGATGCCCTCCCTGACGGGCTGCTGATCGTCAATTGCAACGGCACGGTCGTCAACGCCAACACCATCGCCCTGGAGATGTTCGAGACACCGGGCACCGCGCTCGTAGGGCGCGGACTCCTCGATCTGCTGCCGGAGTTCGACTCCAAGCTGATTCCGGGGTCGATGCGGAGGCCCGAGGCCGCGGACGAGCGGGGCAGGACCAAACCGACGCGGATGACCGCGCGCCGTACCGACGGCACGGAGTACCCCGCCGAGGTCACCAGCGCGAGCCTCGACCGGGGCCAGGCCGCGTACAACGACATCCACTCCAGCTATACAGGCGACGAGTTGCTGATGCTCGTCATCCGGGATCTTTCGGGCACTGTCGACACCGAGGCCGAGCTGGCCCGTTCGCAGCGTCAGACCGAGATGATCCTGCGGGCCGCCTCCGAGGGTGTCGTCGGTACGGACACGGACGGCAGGGTCGTGCTGGTCAACCCCGCCGCCGCGCAGATCCTCGGCTTCCGCGCCACCGATCTCGGCGGCCGGGAGCTGCACACGCTGGTGCTGCACTCGCGTGCGAACGGCGACCCGTTCCCGTACGACGAGTCCCCGCTCGCCGACACGCTCAAGTCGGGCCGCAAGCACCGGGTGCGCGGGCAGGTGCTGTGGGCCAAGAACGGCTCGTCGGTGCCGGTCGACCTGACGACCGCTCCGGTACGCGACGGTGATCAGCTCGTGGGCGCGGTGATGACGTTCGCCGACCGCAGGCCGTACGAGGAGCTCGCCGAGCGGCACTCCAAGGAGGTCTCCGAGCTCACCGAGAAGCACACCGCCGAGGTCACGAGCCTCACCGAGAGCCACGCGGCCGAGGTCGCCGAGCTGACGGAGTCGCACGCGACCGAGCTCGCGGACCGGACCGAGCGGTACACGGCCGAGCTGGAGGGGCAGGCCGAGCGCCTCGCACAACTGGGCGCCCAGCACGCCCAGCTCACCGCCGTGCTCGGCGAGTCGCTGCGCGGGCCGCTGGAGGAGTTGCGCGGCGAGCTGTCGATGCTGGCCGCAGACCCGGCGGGGCAGCTCTGGCCCGAGGCCAACCAGATCCTGCACCACCTGGCCGCGGGGTACGCGCGGATGACGACGCTCGTCGACAACGTACTGAGCTACCAGCGGCTGGACAGCGGGGAGGAGCAGCTCTTCAAGCAGAACGTGCTGCTCGACTCGGTGGTGACGGCGGGCATCGACGGCGCGGTCGAGCTGATCGGCCCCGGGCGGGCGCAGTTCGCCGTGCACGCCCCGCCGATCGAGGCGGAGGTCGACCCGGCGCGGCTGATCACGGCGCTGGCCCATCTGGTCGCGGACGTGGCCGGTGTCGATTCGACGGGCAAGACCCGGATGGTGCCGGGCGGGGGCTATGTCGACTCGACGGTGGTGGTGGCCGCCGCGCAGCGCGGTGATGTCGTACGGATCGAGGTGCGCGGGCCGTTCGCCGGAGGCGACCCGGTGCATGTGCCCATCGTGCGCGGGATCGTACAGGCGCACGGGGGCGTGCTCCAGACGCACGAGATGCCGGGGATGAGCGGCAGCGCGTATGTGCTTGAGGTGCCCCTCGGCGCGGGCAGGGGGACGATCGCGCCGCCGCCTCCGCCGGCGATGGCGGAGATCGCGGCACCCGTGCCCGAGCCTGTGCCCGTGCCCGAGCCGGTGCCTGTGGTTGAGCCTGTGCCTGTGGTTGAGCCGGTGCCCGAACCCGAAGCGGTCGTTCCGGAAGCCGATGCCGGCGG
>DATCWZ010000725.1:0-8776 GCA_036566065.1 Streptomyces sp.
GCGTCGATGGCCGCCAGGGAGCGGCGCACCTGGTTGCCGTCCGTCGTGTACCAGAAGTCCGGCAGTGAGGCGCGCAGATAGCTCCCGTACCGGGCGTTGGCCAGCCTCGGGTCGAGCACGGCGACTACTCCCTTGTCGCCCGTGGCCCGGACGAGCCGGCCCGCGCCCTGCGCCATCAGCAGCGCTGCGTGCGTCGCCGCGACCGCCATGAAGCCGTTGCCGCCCGCCTCCTCGACCGCCTTCTGCCGCGCGCTCATCAGCGGGTCATCGGGCCGGGGGAACGGAATGCGGTCCATCACCACGAGCTGACAGCTGGCTCCGGGCACATCGACGCCCTGCCAGAGCGACAGCGTGCCGAAGAGGCAGGTGTCCGGGTCGGCGGCGAAGTTCTTGATCAGCTCGCCCAGCGTCTCCTCGCCCTGCAGCAGGATCGGCCTCTCCAGCCTGCCCCTCAGCTCCTCGGCCGCGGCCTTCGCGGCCCGCATGGACGAGAACAGGCCCAGCGTGCGGCCCCCCGCCGCTTCCACCAGCTCGGCGAGCTCGTCCAGCATGTCGGCACGGGCGGCGTCCCGGCCCGGGGTGGCCAGATGCCGTGCGACGTACAGAATGCCCTGCTTGCGGTAGTCGAACGGCGAGCCGACGTCCAGGCCCTTCCACTGCGGGACGTCATCACCCGCGGTGCCTTCGGGAGCGAGCCCCAGCGAAGCGCCCACGCCATTGAAGTCTCCCCCGAGCTTGAGCGTGGCCGAGGTCAGGACGACGGAGCGGTCCTCGAACAGCTTCTCGCGCAGCAGACCCGATACGGAGAGCGGGGCCACCCGCAGGGACGGCCCGAACCGCTCGTGCCGCTCGTACCAGACGACATCGAATTCGGAGCCCTCGCTGATGCGCTCCGCCACGGCGTGGACCGACTCGACGGAGGCCATCGCCTGCTTACGGACCGCGTCCTCGTCCTGGACGGACTTGTCCCGGGTGGAGCCGAGCGCGGAGATCACCGTACGCGCCGCATCACGCAGGGCCAGCAGCGCGTAGCCGAGGTCCTCGGGGACCTCCTCCAGGCGCCCGGGGAGCGCCAGCTCCATCACCCGCTCGAACCCCTCGGCGGCGGTCTGCAGAGCGTCTGCGGCCTTCTCGTTGACCAGCTTGGCCGCGCGGCGGACCGCCCGGTTCACCTGGCTCGGTGTGAGCTCGCCCGTGGCCGCACCGGTGACCCGGGAGACCAGCTCATGGGCCTCGTCGACGATCAGCACCTCGTGCTCGGGAAGGACAGGGGCGCCCTGGATGGCGTCGATGGCGAGCAGCGCGTGATTGGTGACGACGACGTCGGCGAGCTTGGCGCGCTCCCGGGCCATCTCGGCGAAGCACTCCGCCCCGTACGCGCATTTCGACGCGCCCAGGCACTCGCGGGAGGAGACGGAGATCTGCGCCCAGGCCCGGTCCGAGACGCCGGGGGTGAGGTCGTCACGGTCGCCCGTCTCCGTCTCGTCGGACCAGTCACGCAGGCGGAGCAGGTCCTGGCCCAGCTTGCTGGACGGCGCCGCTGCCTCGAACGGGTCGAAGAGACCGTCCTCCTCCTCCTGCGGAACCCCTTCGTGGAGCCGGTGCAGACAGAGGTAGTTCGACCGGCCCTTGAGCATGGCGAACTGGGGTCTGCGGCGCAGCAGCGGCTGCAGCGCCTCCACCGTACGCGGAAGGTCCCGCTCCACGAGCTGGCGTTGCAGCGCGAGCGTGGCCGTGGCGACCACGACACGCTCTCCGTGTGCCAGGGCGGGCACCAGGTAGCCGAGGGATTTGCCCGTGCCGGTACCGGCCTGGACGAGGAGGTGGGAGTTGGCGTCGACCGCCTCGGCGACGGCCTCGGCCATGGTGACCTGGCCGGCCCGTTCCGTACCGCCGACGGCGGTCACGGCGGCGTGGAGCAACTCGGGGAGAGATGGCTTCGTCATAGCCCGACCAGAGTACGGCGCCGCACTGACAACGGGGTCACTCCCGGACCCGGGTGGCGGGATGGAGCGGGTTGGGGACCGTGCCGTGGACGGCGGCGTGCGGACGCTCGGGCCGGTCCCGGTAGCCGTCCAGATGCAGGCGGTTGCGGTTGAGACAGAGGCGCTCGATGCGCGGGGTGAGCATGTCGAACATCTCGAACCGCTCCTTGAGCTCGGGAAACCGCCCCTGGTAACGGAGGACTTCCGCGCGGACGAGTGACCAGAACTCGCCTTCGGGTACGCCGAGATGCTCCTCGCACAGCGGGGAGAGATAGCGGAACACGCCGACGAAGAGCCCGGAGTGGATGAACTGGGTGAGGAAGGAGGGCTCCTCGGTCAGCAGGACATCCCGTACCTCCTGCGGCATCGCGTCGTGTTCGGGCAGCGGCCGGGCGCTGACGTTCACGTCGTCGACGAAGTCCTTGATCGCCAGGCGTACCGGCACGTCCTGCTCGTCGAAGACGACGATGGCGTTCTCCCCGTGCGGCGAGAAGACCGTGCCGTAGCGGTGCAGGAAGTGCAGCAACGGGGGCAGCAGGGCGGCGAAGAGCCTGGTCAGCCAGACCGTGGGCGGCAGCCCCGATCTGGCGACGAGTTCGGCGGTGAAGGCGCGGCCCGCGGGGTCCGTATGCAGCAGCGACGCCAGGGTGCGAGCCCTCTCGCCCGGGGCGAGCCGCGGGGCCAGGGGCTCACGCCAGATCGCGCCGAGGATCTCCTTGTACTGGTACGGCGTTTCGGGGAGGCGGTCGTAGAGCGGATGCCCGACGGCCACGGACGCGACCTCGCCCAGCAGGATGACCTGGCAGGTGTCGCGCAGGAACGGGTCGGCGTCGCGCAGGCCCTGGACCCACGCGGTGACGGCCGGGGCGGCGAGCGTGCGTTCGGTGGGCAGGCCGCGCCAGACGAGGGTGTTCAGGATCGACAGCGGCAGCTTGACCATGTGCCGGTCGGGCCGTGTGACGTTGGTGAAGGTACGGATGGACTGCTGCGGGAGCCTGAGGTCGTCGTCTGCGTGCAGGGGCACGATGTCGCCGTCGGCGATGGCGGGCGCGAACAGTGGGACGACCCACTCGTCCCACTGCCAG
The DNA here is from genome assembly GCA_036566065.1 of Streptomyces sp. Taxonomy (GTDB): domain Bacteria; phylum Actinomycetota; class Actinomycetes; order Streptomycetales; family Streptomycetaceae; genus Streptomyces. The sequence goes on from DATCWZ010000725.1 coordinate 3,071, forward strand.
GGGTGCACGGGCAGGTAGAGGTAGTCGCCGGGTTCGAGACCGCGGGCCCCCAGCGCGGCGGCGAACGAGGCGCGCACGGGCGGGTCCAGCTCCTGGGCGTACAGGCGGCCGGGGTCGGCGAGCCGGGGTACGCCGCGGTAGCCGGCGATGCGCGTGCTGACGGCGATCCAGGGCAGCCGCGCCGCTCGGCGGGCCTCCGGGGTGAAGCGGGCGCTGTCCCCGGCCGAGAAACCGAGCCGGCCCTTGCCCGCCACGAGCCAGGGGTGGCCGGTCTGGTGTCCTTCGAGTTCGGCGTACGGAAGGTCGGCGAGGCGGGCGGCACTGAGCGCGGTGTGATCGAGCCGGGCGTCGGCCGCGAGGGTCGCGGTGAGTTCACGGATGAGGTGGCCCAGGGTGGCGCCGTCCAGTCCGAGGAGGCGGTGGGCACGGGCGAGAAACCGCAAGGGGTCACGAAACGGTGCGCCGGGACCGTCGTCGTCCGCGCCGGTCTCGCGGATCGATCCGGCGTCGACGCGCCAACTGTCGTACACCCCTCGCCGGGCGCGGAACCGCAGGGTCCCGCCGTCGTCCAGAGGCAGCGAGTAACTGAGCGGGCCACCCGCGTCCCCCGCCTGCGGTACAGGGACGATGATTTCCTCGTACGCGAATTCGCCGAGCATCTTGGCGAGCAGCCTCAGGGCCGCCCGGTCCCAGGCCGGCCGGTTCAGTTCCGGTGTGTCGAGCAGTGCGTCGGGCTCCGCCGGGTCATGGCTCGCGGGATATTTCGGCACGGTGACTCCTCCGGGTGGAACCCATGGGGTTCGAGCGGTGTAGGGAAGGCAGCGCGTTTCTCACAGCAGTGCACGGTTGGCTCGGTCACGGATCATCAATGCGGCTCGTTTGCCGGGCAGTTCCACTTCCGCGGAGAAGCGGAAGCCCGCACTCAGGAAAGCTGCGACGGAGGGCGTGTTACGGAGGTCCGGCTCGGCGACGACGCGTGCGCACAGAGGAAGATTATCGAGTACGAGTTCGGAGACGGCTCGCAGCAGCTTGGAGCCGATGCCGCGGCCGCGGTTGTCCGCGCCCCCGATGAGGAGGTGGACACCGGTGTCATGGGGCCGGGCCGGATAGTGCCGGGCCAGGGGGTCCAGGTCGGCGCGGTAGATCTCCCAGTAGCTCATGGGCCGGCCGCCGAGCACGCCCAGGCAGGGGACGCTGCGCCCGTCCCCGTCGAGCTGGGGGCGGAGGTGGGCCGCGGTGACCTCCTCGCCCCCGGCGAGCTCCCAGAACGCGGCGACCGCAGGGTCGTTCATCCACCGGCTGATCACTGTCAGATCACGTTCCAGGCGCACGGGGACCAGTTGGAAGATTCCCGCGGTAGTCGCGACGGGCCGCCAGGCCGACGGATCACCGAGCAGACCGGACGCGGCGGACCGGGTGTCCGGTGGCGTGCCGTCGGCGAGCAGCGCGAGCAGTTCCTCGGTGAGCCGCAGTTCCAGGGTGTCATCGGTGGCCCGGTCCTCGGTCTCGTCCTCGGGCCCGGGATGCGCATCGGTGGGAGGCACGCGGACGCTCTCCTCTCGCGGGTTTCAGACGGCCATCGTCAGGTCTTTCAGGGATGAAGGGGGTTGGCAATGGTGACGTACACGGACTGCGTGTCGACCGGGCCGACCAGTTCGTCCAGACCGTGCAGCCGTGTCAGCAGGTTCGCCTTGCAGCGCAGTTGCGGAGTGTCCAGCAGATACGCGGGCAGGGGGGAGCCCAGGGCCGCCACCCCGCCGAGGAAGCGGCGGAAGGCGGCGAGGAGCAGTTGTTCGTCGGCGAGCCGCTGCGAGCCGAAGGCTCCGATCAGACCGAGCACGTTGTTGATGCCGAGGTAGTACGCGAACCGCTCGTCGGTGACCGCGTCGGAGACAAAGGTGTCGCTGACCGAGCCGATGCCCGGGAGCCTCTCCTCAAGTACGGCGCGGTGGGATTCCCGGAAGTAGTAGCCCTGGTTGTCGCGGTAGCGGCCGCCGACGGGCCAGCCGTCCGGGTCGAGCAGTACGAGGGTGTTCTGCTGGTGCGCTTCGAGGGCGACACCCGCGGTGGCGTCGAACCAGATGACCGGTAGCACGACCCGGTCGAGGTAGCGCAGGAACCACTCGGCGGATACGGCCGTGGTCGTCCTGCCGGTACGGGCGGCGAGGCGGGAGACCGTCTCGGCGAGGCGTGAGGACATGCCGTCCCTGCCCGGCCACGGACGCGGGGCGGTGAGTCCGGCGATGCATACGGCGTCGTCGCCGGGGCCGAAGGGATTGTGGCGGAGCATGACGTCGAGCCCCTGTACGGGACTGCCGTCCGGAGTGTCGACGGCGAGCCAGGCGGGGTCCCGGACGATGTCGAAACCGGGATGCGCCTTCTGCCACTCGTCGCCGAGCCCGGTGCCGAGCAGCCGGTGAACCTCGGCGCCCCGGTGGAGTTCCTTGCGGAGGTTCTCACGGCGGGAGTTGGTGATCCGTACGCCGAGGGAGAGCTTCAGCATGATGCCGGCGCCCGGCCGGTGCACGGTGCGGACGGACGAGGTGGGATACCAGTGCGGCCCATGGGGGCCGAGGTCGTACAGGAGACCCGCCTCGTACAGCGCGGCGACCTCCGGACGGCGGGTCAGTTCCGCGGCCTGCCATGGATGGAGCGGCAGGGGTGTCGTGTCGCCGGGAAGGCCCAGCCCGTCCGCGTGCGGTGCGATCAGCTCCTCGGCGGACACCGGGTGACCGCCGTGTGTCCAGGATGAATCGGTGGCCAGTACGGACCGGTCGACGGCCACCCAGTGGAGGGGAAAGGAGCCGTGCAGCTCGGGCGAGTAGCGGCGTGCCTCGGACTCGGAGAGGCCCTCGCGGCTCTTGGGGGTGGGGTGCAGGGGGTGGCCGAGGAGGAGTGACTGCTCGGCCGTGAGGAACAGGTCGGCCTCGGCGGGCGCGGCGGGTTCGCGCCGTCGTTCGCTGATGAACTCGGCGGTGCGCCGTACCGAGTCGGCCACCCGGCCCACCAGATCCGCCCCCGGGTTCCGGTCGCTCCCGCCGTTCCGGCTGCTCCCCTCCGCCTCGCGGCTGATGAGGACGGCCGCGGTGACGGCGTCGACGGCCGGGGCGCCGTCCGGCAGGTGTTCCAGGGACGGCGTCCCGAAGCGGTGCCATCCGGTCGCGGACCAGTGGAGCACCGGTACGAGCAGGGCGGTGCCGCTGGCAGGGAACGGGATGCGCAGGGTGGTGCCGTCGGGCCGGGCGAGGTCGTTCTCCCGGGTCCAGCACCGCAGCAGACTCTCGGTCCCGGCGGCATCGGCGGCACGCAGCGGGTCCGGGTCGTCCAGCGGGTCCGGGTCACCGAACGGGGCCGTGTGGCCGGACCGGGCGGGCGGTTCCAGCGGGTCCTGGTGGCCGTGCGCGATGTCCAGGTGCCCGAGCGGCGCGCTGCGGCCGTGCGGATACCGGTATCCGGAAGGCAGGTCGGCGGGTGCGGCGCCGGGGGTGCTCACCGCGGTGAGTACGGCTGCGCGCGGCACGACCTTCTGGCGCGGCACGGTGCCCGCCTCGACGGCGAGCGGCTTGTCGGGCCCGTGCTGGCCTCGCTGGTGGCTGGTGAGAGGGCCGTCGGCCTCGGGCGCGGGGGTGGGGTTCACGGCGGTCTTCCTTGTGAGGGTTCCGGGTCAGCGGGTCGGCCCGGCAGGGCTCCGACGGTGCGGCGAGCGCTCTGCCGCGCTCAGCGCGTCGGCGAGGCGGTCGACGACCGCCGTTGCCTGTTCGTCGGTAAGAGTGAGAGGGGGCAGCAGGCGGACAACGGCGGAGTGCCGGCCGCCCAGTTCGACGATGAGGCCCTGGCGCAGGCATTCCTGCTGAACAGCAGCGGCCAGGGCGGGATCGGGCGGCGGTGTCATGCCATTGGCGGCGTGACCTTCCGGGGTGGCTTCGGGGTCCACGAGCTCGATCCCGATCATCAGGCCACGCCCCCGGACGTCCCCGATGCCCGGGTGGTCCGCGCTCAGCGCCCGGAGCCGGGCGAGTATGCGGGCACCCAGCACCGAGGCGCGTTCGGCGAGCCGGTTCTCCCGTACGTACGCGAGGGTGGCCGCACCGGCGGCCATGGCGAGCTGGTTGCCCCGGAAGGTGCCCGCGTGAGCACCGGGCCGCCAGAGGTCGAGTTCGGGCCGGTAGACGATCACCGCGAGCGGGAGGGAGCCGCCGATGGCCTTCGACAGCACCATCACATCCGGCACGATCCCGCTGTGCTCGACCCCCCAGAACGCCCCGGTCCTGCCGACCCCGGTCTGCACCTCGTCGGCGATCAGCGGAATCGAGCGGTCCTGGGTGATCCGGCGCATCCGGCGCAGCCAGTTGTCGGGCGCCGGGTTTACTCCGCCCTCGCCCTGGACGGGTTCCAGGATCATGCCGGCGGGAGCGGGCACGCCGCCCTTCGGATCGTCCAAGAGGTGTTCGGTCCAGTGCGCCGCGATGTCCGCGCCGCGCTCCCCGCCGACGCCGAAGGGGCAGCGGTACGTATGCGGAAAGGGCAGCCTCGTCACCCGTACATCCGTCGCACCGCCGGACACGTCCAGGGCCCCGGCGGTCATCCCGTGGTAGGCGCCGGTGAAGGCGAGAAGGCCACTGCGCCCGGTCGCGGTGCGGACCAGTTTGAGCGCGGCTTCGACGGCGTCCGTCCCGGCCGGTCCGCAGAACTGAACGCGGGCATTGTCGGCGAGTTGACCGGGCAGGGTGGCGAACAGCTCTGTGGTGAAGGCGTCCTTGACCGGTGTGGCGAGGTCGAGGACATGCATCGGGGCGCCGGAGTCGATGACCTTCCGGATCGCTTCGAGCACCACCGGATGGTTGTGGCCCAGCGCCAGGGTCCCCGCCCCGGACAGGCAGTCGAGATAGCGCCGCCCGTCCGCGCCCTCGATGGTCATGCCCCGGGCGCGTACGGGCACGATCGGCAGGGAGCGCGCGTACGTACGGGCCGCCGATTCACGCAGTGCCTGACGCCGCAGAATACCTTCGTGCGCAGCGGGCATCGCCACCGGAGCTGGTTCGGTCACGGCCACGGCTGTTGGTTCCTCCCGCTGTCACAGATGCGTTGCACGTCGGCACGGTGCCCCGGTGAGGGACTGCGCGGATGAACGCTGTCCGGATGCCCTCCGTACGTACCAACGACACAAGGGGCGGGAGATCACGGGTAATCGGAAGATCCTTGCGGAGAAGGAACCGCGGCCCTGCCGCGTACCGTCCCCAACAGCACCGGCATAGTGGGTCCGCACTCCGGACGTGCGACCGGAAGTCCGAAGTGCGGTACGGAAGTTTTGCGACAGAGTCCCAGGGGGGATCACCACATGCGACCCATTCGCCCGATAGACGCCGCACGCGAGGGCGGGAGCGCACACCGCGTCTCCCGCCCCGTGTTCGCCGTCACCGCCCTCGCGGCCGTCCTGGCGCTCACCGCGACCGCGTGCGGGCCGTCCGGCGACGACGCGAGCAGCACGCCGAGCAGCTCGACGGCTCAGTCGTCCGGCGACAAGGTCACCATTCCGGACGATCTGAAGGACCGGCTCAAGGAGCACGGCATCGACCTCGACCAGTGGAAGCACGGCGAGTGGAAGAACTGGGACAAGGACAAGTGGCTGCGTGAGGCCAAGGATTACGTCAACCCGGTCATCGAGGGCCTCTGGGACCCGCAGAGAATGCGGGATGCCGACCAGTC
>DATCWZ010000784.1:0-5123 GCA_036566065.1 Streptomyces sp.
GACTGCGAGCACCGAGACGGTCACCACGGTGATCAGCTCGGTGACCGGCACCACCTGCGACAGCGTGCCCCTGGCGAGACGCAGCAGGAGGACGGAGACGATCGCCGCGACCCCGGTACCGACGGTGCTGCGCAGCGAGAAGAACGGGGCCGCGATCAGCGGAGCCGCCGCGAAGAGCGGCCCACCTGTGCTCTCCTGCCCGGTCCGCCCACGGCTGCGGACGGTACCGCGCCGGGCCCCCACCGGCCGGAGCCGCGCCGGACAGCACCCCGGTGATCAGTCGGGCCGGACAGCACCCCGGTGATCAGTCGGAGAGCCGGTGCTCCGCGTAGACCGCCAGCGCGTCCCGCACGAAAGCGGCGGTGCCATCCCCGTACCGGTCGTAATTCTGCGCGAAGCGCGGATCGGTGACATACATCTCGCCGAGCCCGGTCACATACGACCGGGTGACCGCCATGGTCGCCGACAGCCACTCGCAGTGCCGGCGCGCGATGTCCTGCACCTCCTCGCTGCCGGCGTCCAGACCCGCCGCCCTGGCCTGCCCGTAGTCACGGGCGATGGCCTCGTGCACACCCTGGAACTGCGCGCGCTCCTCCTTGCTCAGCGAGCGCCACCACCGGTCGCTCTTCTCGTACGCCTCCCGGCCCCAGCGCTCGGTCACCTCCTGCCGGTACACGGTGTGATCGAAGCCGTCCAGTATGTCCTCGGCCATGAGTTCCCTTCCCTCCTCGGTTCCCTGGAGAGTGGTCCGCACCGAGGCGATCTGGCGCCCGATGCGCTCCTGCTCCTGTTCCAGCAGGCGCAGATGGGCCCGCAGCGCCACAGCGGTGTCCCGCTGCCCCTCCAGTACGTCCCTGATCGCGGACAGCGAGAGCCCCAGCTCCCGCAGCAGCAGAATGCGCTGCAGCCGCACGAGGGCGTCCTGGTCGTAGTAGCGGTAGCCGTTGGCCCCGATCCGGCTCGGCACCAGCAGACCGAGGTCTCCGTAATGCCGCAGCGTCCGGCTCGTGGTGCCGGCCCTTCTGGCGATTTCCTGAATGGACCACTCCATGCCGGAAACGCTAGATGTTTACGTAACGTCAAGGTCAAGCCGGAACAGCGACACGGCCGCACACACAACGACAGCGGCCCGGATCCTCGAAAGGATCCGGGCCGCTGTCTTCAGTAGCGGGGGCAGGATTTGAACCTACGACCTCTGGGTTATGAGCCCAGCGAGCTACCGAGCTGCTCCACCCCGCGCCGTTGCGTTGGCAACTCTACGGCATCGCGGACCCACTCCTGACCAACAGCCGAAGAAATTGCGTGCGACTACGCCCGGCGAGAGGCTTGAGGTAACAGCTTCGCGGTGTCCGATTCCGCTTGTGGCTCGAGGGTGCCGGAGCGTCGGCGTACACCCGCACACCGTTGGTCCGGCAGTAAGGCCGGGTGGAGTGCGGTCCGCGCCCGGCAAGGAGGCGGCCATGGACGACACCATGATCGAAACAATGCGCACCACATTGCGCGGCCCCGTGATCGGGCCGCAGGACGCGGAGTACACCAAGGCCCGCGCCGTCTACAACGCCATGATCGACAAGCGCCCGGCCGCCGTGGTGCGCTGCCACGACGCGGGCGATGTGATGGCCGCGGTCGACTTCGTACGCGACCATGGCATCGAAACCGGGGTGCGCGGCGGCGGGCACAGCGCCGCGGGGCAGGCTCTCGTCGAAGGCGGCGTCACGATCGACCTGTCCGACATGCGCGGCGTACGCGTCGATCCCGTCGCCAGGACCGCCCAGGTGGAAGGGGGCGCACAGCTCGGCGACCTCGACCACGCCGCGCACGCCTTCGGCCTCGGCACCCCAGCGGGCATCATGTCCACGACGGGCGTCGCGGGTCTCACGCTCGGGGGCGGCCACGGCCACCTCACCCGTAAGTACGGCCTCACCGTGGACAGCATGATCTCGGCGGACGTCGTCCTGGCCGACGGCAGCTTCGTCACCGCGAGCGAGAAGGAGCACTCCGATCTGTTCTGGGCGCTGCGCGGCGGCGGCGGGAACTTCGGCATCGTCACCTCGTTCGAGTTCCGGCTGCACCCGGTGGACACCGTGGGCGTCGGGGTCACCCTGTGGCCGCTGGACCGGTTCCACGACGTCATGCACTGGTACCGCGAGTTCCTGCCGCTGACGCCCGACGACCTGAACGGCTTCTTCCTGTCGCTGACCGTCCCGCCCGTCCCGCCGTTCCCGGAGGAGATACACGGCCACAAGATGTGCGGCGTCGTCTGGTGCTCGACGGCCGATCCGGAGGGTCTCGGCGACACGCTGACCGTCGTCAACGAGGCCGGCCCGCCGTCCTTCCACTTCACGACCCCGATGCCGTATCCCGCGCTGCAGACGATGTTCGACGACCTGATCCCCACCGGGCTGCAGTGGTACTGGCGCGGGGCCTTCTTCAACCGGATCACCGACGAGGCCATCGACGTACACGCCCGGTACGCGGAGGGCATGCCCACCGACCTGTCCACCATGCACCTCTACCCGGTCGACGGAGCCGCCGCCCGCGTCGGCCCGGACGACACCGCCTGGGCCTACCGGGACGCCCTCTGGTCCGGCGTCATCGCCGGAATCGACCCCGACCCCGCCAACGCGCAGACGGTGAAGGAGTGGGCCGTGGACTACTCCCAGGACCTCTATCCGCACTCGATGGGCGGCGCGTACGTGAACTTCATCGGCGCCGGCGAGTCCCAGGACCGGGTCCGGGCCACCTACCGGGACCACTACGACCGGCTCGTGGAAATCAAGCGGACCTACGACGCGCACAACCTGTTCCACGCGAACCAGAACATCGACCCCGCCCCGCAGCGCTGACAGTTCGCGCCGTCCACGGGATTTCGGGTGGAAACCTGTGCTCGGGGCGTTACAGTCTGCATGCACCGCACGTCGACCCGAACGCCCCCGGGGCGGTGCGGCACCGTTACCGGCACCTCACCGCCGGACGGGCCGGGACCAGTCCGCGTTCTTCCGCCGGCTCGGTCGTGGGGCTCTCACCACACATTCACGTACAGGAGACTCGATGCCCGACGCACGCACGACTCAGCGCCACCCCGACAACACGTCCGGGGACACGGGCACACACGCTGCCCCGGGCACGGTCGCGCCGCTCCCCACACCGCAGTACGCCGGGCTGTTCATCGAGCCCGACCTGCCGCCGCTCGTCGACGAGCCGGAGTAGCCGCACGGGGCCGGGGAACACCGCCCCGGCCCCCGCCGCGTCACCGCACCCACAACCCCGGCGCCCGTACGGTCGTTGGGGAAGCATGGCCACCCGTATCGCCCTCCTCGTCATCGGAGCGGCACTCGTCCTCGCCGCGTTCCTGACGAGCATCCCCTCTCAGGCGGAGGTCGAGGATGCCTGCCGCAAGGCCCTCGACAACACCTCGACGGCGACGCACCGGCCCGAGGCGTGCGAGGGCGTCTCCGCCAAGACGTACAACACCTTCCTCCTCATGTACGCGCTGCGCGCCGAGGGCCTGGACTGAGGCGGGCGGCCGCCCCCCTGATCGGAGCTCAGTCGAGGCAGAACTCGTTGCCCTCGACGTCCTGCATCGCAAGGCACGACTCGTTCTCCTCGTCGGCGAGCAGCAGTTGCACCCGTACGGCGCCGAGCGCGACCAGCCGCGCGCATTCGGCCTCCAGCGCGGCCACGCGCTCCTCACCCACGAGCCCCGTGCCGACCCGCACATCCAGATGCACCCGGTTCTTGACGACCTTGCCCTCGGGAACGCGCTGGAAGAACAGCCGCGGGCCCACGCCCGTGGGATCGACACAGGCGAACGCGGAGCCCTGCCGCCCGGACGGCAGCGAGCGGTCGAAATCGCCCCACGTGCCGAACCCTTTCGGCGGCGGCGGTACGACGTACCCCAGCACCTCACACCAGAAGCGAGCGACACGCTCGGGGTCCGCACAGTCGAAGGTCACCTGAAACTGCTTGATCGATGCCATCGGACCATCGTGCCATCGCAAAAGTGCGTTCGCCGAGCGAGCCCCTCCGCGCGTGCCTGGCCAAGCTACAGGAGCCACTCACATCCGTCGCCGGCGGATCGCTGCCGCAGAAGACACACACGTGCTCGCTCCGCCGCGGCGCCAGCCGTAGAACACCGTCCATACCGACCACGAAGGTGAACGGCTCGGCCAGCTCCGCAGCCGGTTGCTCCGCCCCCGCACGTGCTCCGCTCGCTCGGTGGAGTCCCGTGCTCCTGGCTGAACGTCAGCCCTCGCAGGCGTACGTCACGAAGGCTGCCCAGGTCGTCGGCGTGAAGCCGAGCTGCTGACCGCACGCGTCTTTGGAGTCACGCACGCGGATCGTTCCCGGAGTGGCCGCGACCTCCACGCAGTCGTTGCCGTCGCCGCTGCTGCTGTAGCTACTCTTGAACCACTCCAGCTCCGAGGGATCTACGGCAGAGGGCATGAGAATCATTTCTCTCCCAGAATTTGTTCAATCAAGGTGAGCGACTCCCGCGGAGTGAGAGCCTGGGCCCGGATCATCCCATAGCGCATCCCAAGGATTATGAGCTGCTTCGGATCGGAGACCGGACGGCCACTAAATGCACCTTCAGAACGCCCCAGCGCTTGGCCGTCGGGGAACTTCAGCACCTCGATCAACCCACCCGTCCCTGGATGTTCCTCGCGATGAGTCGGCATCACCTGGATGGCCACATTCCGCAACCGACCTAGGTCCAAGAGGCGTTCAAGTTGCCGACGCCACACTATTGTGCCTCCAACCGGACGGCGAAGCGTCACCTCTTCCTGGACAAAACTCAACGACGGAAGGGGATCCCGGTCGAAGATCGACCGTCGGGCCATACGACCAGCCACCACCCGCTCCATGTCGTCCAGCGAGTAAGCAGGAAGCCACGAGGCGAACAAGGCCCGCATGTGCTCCTCCGTCTGCAAGAGACCGTTGATGTTGTGGTTGTGGTACGCCTCCAACTCCACGGCTTTGGCCTCCAGTTTCCCCAGATCCCGCACCCTCCTCGGGTACCGGGCCTCGGCCACGTCCCGTTTCATCATGGCGAGCTTGCCGCCCGCGCCCAGTACCTCGTCCGCTCGGTCCAAGAACTCCGGGCGGGGGATGCGCCGTCCGCC
>DATCWZ010000184.1:0-3940 GCA_036566065.1 Streptomyces sp.
GCACCGTGCGGTGTTGACCGCCGGGGCCCTGGCCAGGCCCCCGCAGGCGGGCAGGCACCTGTACGCGGACCTCGACCCGCTGCGTTCCCGGCTGGCGGCGCGGGGGGTCACGGACTCGCTGGAGCTGGAGGAGTACCTGACGGAGCGGCTGGGCGCCCCGGCCCCGGGCGGGCACCGTTTCGGGGACGAGATGGGCGCGCTGCGGGTGCGGCTGGGCACGGGGCCGCTGCTGGGGGCAACCCCGCAGGAGCAGATGGAGTCCCTCACTGCGGTGGAGCCCCTGAAATTGCCCCACGTCGCACAAGCGCTGAGCATTTTCGAAGCAGCACTCGATGAACTCCGATGACAGGAGCCTCTCGATGACGGACCAGACCGAGCGCCCGGCTGCGGATCCCCGGAGGACGGCGGCCACGACCGGGCCCGGTGCCGTGACCCGGCGGCCGCTCGGCGGGATCAGGACCTGGCCCCGGAGCTTCGCGGACAGGCTCACCGCACCCCTCCCGGGTGTCAGGGGCATGACCCGCCTGGCCAGGGAACGCGCGCTGCGCCCGAACGCGGAGGGGCTGCGCGGCATCCACCAACTGCCGTACGCGCCGAGCCCGCTGCCGGAGACGGGGCAGGACACGGTCGCCGTCACCTGGGCGGGGCACGCGAGCTGGGTCGTGCGCATGGGCGGGCTGACGGTGCTGACGGACCCGGTCTGGTCGCGCAGGATCCTGGGCACCCCGGCGCGGATCACCCCCGTCGGCGTGGGGTGGGAGGAGCTGCCGCCGGTCGACGCGGTGGTGATCAGCCACAATCACTACGACCATCTGGACGCCCCGACCCTGCGCAGGCTGCCACGGAGGACCCCGCTGTTCGTGCCCGCCGGACTCGGCCGCTGGTGCCGCAGGCGCCGGTTCACCTGTGTCACGGAGCTCGACTGGTGGGAGTCGGCGGAGCTGGGCGGGGTGAGCTTCGGCTTCGTACCGTCCCACCACTGGTCCAAGCGCACGCTGACGGACACCTGCCGCTCGCTGTGGGGCGGCTGGGTGCTCGGCGACCGGCGGGGGCGCCGGGTCTACTTCGCGGGCGACACCGGGTACGGCCACTGGTTCACCGAGATCGGCCGCCGCTATCCGGGGCTGGATCTGGCGATGCTGCCGATCGGCGCGTACGAGCCCCGGTGGTGGCTGTCCGATGTGCATACGGATCCGGAGGAGGCGGTCCGGGCGTACGAGGACCTGGGCGCGGCGGCGATGGCGCCGATGCACTGGGCGACGTTCCTGCTGTCCGCCGAGCCGGTGCTCGAGCCGCTGACCCGGCTCCGTACGGCCTGGCGGCTGGCCGGGCACGCACGCGAGGATCTCTGGGATCTGCCGGTCGGCGGCTCACGCGTGCTGGCGGCGTGATCCGCATCGGAGAGGTCAGCGCCCGGTACGCCTCCGAAGCCCGCGCCACAGCGAGGGCGCGCCGCTGATCAGCAGGGTCAGGGCGACCGCGGCCAGCACGCCCTGCCACGGCTCGGGGAACAGCGAGCCGCCCAGGATGCCGATGGCCCCGTAGGTCGCGGCCCACGCCAGACAGGCCGGCACATCACCGCGGGCGAAGCGCCGCAGCGGCATCCGGCCGAGCAGGCAGGCGAGCATCACCGGGATGCGCCCGGCGGGCACGAGCCGGGACAGTACGAGCACCGTCGCGCTGTTGTCCCGGAGTTTTCGCTGGGCCCGGTCCAGCCGCTCGGGCGTGGCGCGGCCGCTGATCGCGGCGAGCCAGCGGGAGCCGTTCTTCGAGCGCACTCCGCGCTGCCCCAGCCAGTACAGGCAGATGTCGCCGAGAAAGGCCGCGCAGGACGACACGGCGAACACCACGAGCAGGGCGAACGGCGAGGTCTGGTGGAAGGCGACCACGGCCGCTGAACTCACCAGCGCCCCCGTCGGCACCACGGGCAGCAGGGCTCCCAGGGCGACCAGCAGGAAGAGTGACGGGTAGCCGACGGCCTGTTGTGTCGACTCGGTCGGCAACTGCCGGATCACCTCGTGTATCACGGGCGGGCCTCCGGCCGCACCCGCTCGCCGTGCCCGAGCCGGTGCACCGCCACGCCGGGTGCCACCATGGCGGCCTGGCGTACGAACTCGTCGCCCGGCGCGTGGAATTCGTACGGCCGGACCGCGTCCATGCCGATCGGCCAGTACGTGCCGTAGTGCACCGGCACCGCCGAGCGGGGCGACAGCACACTCAGGGCCTGCGCGGCCCGGGCCGCGTTGAGGTGACCGGTGCCGAGGTAGGGGCCCCAGCCGCCGACGGGGAGCAGCGCCACGTCCACCGGCCCGACCGCACCGGCCATCGCGTCGAAGAGGCCGGTGTCCCCGGCGAAGTAGGTGCGTGCCTCGCCCTCCAGGACGAATCCGAGCGCGGGAACCCGGTGCCGGCCGAGGGGCAGCCGCCTGCCGTCGTGCCGGGCGGGCACAACGCGGACCAGCAGGGGGCCGACCGGGACCCGGTCGCCGGGCACCACCTCGGTGATCCGCAGGCGGTGCACCCGGCGCAGGACTCGCAGCCCCGGCACAGCGCCGGTCGCGCCCCGCGGCGCGATCAGCAGGCTGCCGGGGGCGAGCCGGGCCAGCGAGGGCAGATGAAGGTGGTCGGAGTGCAGATGGGAGATCAGGACGACGTCTGCGACGGCGGCCTCGGGCGGCGGGACCTCGCCCCGGCGGCGGCGCAGATGCGCCAGATGCCGGACGAACAGCGGATCGGTCAGCACGCGGACACCGGAATCCTCAATGGTGCAGGTGGCATGACCCCACCAGGTGACGTCCACCGGTCCCCGCCTCTCGCCGTGCCGTCCGCGCACCCCCACCGGGTGCGCCGTGTCCTGAGCGTAAGTGTCCCGCGCCCCCGTGCATCCGTGCGCCCGTTCCTGGCAGGGATACGTACGAACATGTACGGGTACGCAGGGTTACGGGCAGCTACGGGGGCGGTAGGGTCGGGCGCAGATTCCGAGTGCGGGGGCCGGGCATGGACGAGGTACGGGTGGCGGCCATCGCCAGTCTCACACCGCTGGAGGAGCTGGACGGCGATCCGTTCCTCGTGGACACCCGCAGCCAGCAGGCCATGTGCGCGCGCTGGGCGGAGGACCGGGGATACGTGGTCACGAGGCAACTCCGGGTCTACGGACTGCGTCCCGATCACTATGCGCTGTGGTCGGATGTCGAGGGCGGGGAAGTCGACATGTTCGTGGCACCGAATGACAGAGTGCTCGCCCGGGCGGTCGTGTCGGTGCGGGACTTCGCCGCGGAGTGCGAGCGGCGGGGCGTGGTGCTGGCGCTGGCCGGCCTTGACGAGCCGCAGTACAACGCCCGGTCGAAGGCGGGTGTCCACCGCAGGCTGTCCATGCCGACCGCAGGGTACGACGGCCGCTGATCAGCGGCGGGCCGCGCGTGGCCCCGCTGTGACAGGCTGGTGGCGGACCCCAGACAACACCGGGGCCCGGACATGAGGTGGAACGGCGTGATGGACGGGCGATGGCGCAACGCCGGCGGCGCCCTGATGCGCGTGGTCGCGGTATGGGCGGTCTCCACCCTGACGATGCTGGTGCTCGCCGGGATCCTGCCGGACTTCCAGCTCCAGTCGGACGGCGGCGACACCGTCACCAGGACGGCGTTCACGGCCGCCTGGGGCGCGGGCGCGTTCGGTCTGCTCTCGGCGCTGGTGTGGCCCCTTCTCGTACGGGCGCTGCTCATCGTGCCCGCCCTGGTGCTCGGCACGCTGGTGTTCGCCCTGAACGGCTCGCTGCTGCTGATAGCCCTGCGGCTCATACCGGACGGGCGCGGGGACGCCAACCCCGAGACGGCGGTCGTGGTCGCCGCTGTCATGTCGGCGGTGGCCTCGGCGGCGTCCACCGCTCTCGCCGTACGCGACGACGACGCCTACCGCCGCAGGCTGTCCCGGCTGGCGGACC
>DATCWZ010000453.1:0-2184 GCA_036566065.1 Streptomyces sp.
CGGGTCCGCGGCCACGCTGTGGGGGCTGCTGTCCGGCGCGGAGGGCCCCGGCCGGGACGCCGAGGGTGCGCTGGCGCTGGACCTGCTGGTCGTGCTGGATGCCCCGCAGCTCGATGTGGAGAGCGCCGCGGCGCTGGTGGAGTCCCTCGCGGACGGCACCAGGCTGGTGCTGAGCGGAGATCCCGGAGTGCTGGGTTCCGCCGGCGCCGGCAGGGTGTTCGCGGATGTGCTGGCTGCGGGCGCGTGCCCGCGGGTGGTCTCCCGTACACCCGACCCCGGCCCTATCGGCGAGCTGGTGTCCGGCATCGGCATCGGGGAGCTGAACCGGGTCGAGGCGCCCGGCAGGGAGGTGGTGATCGTGCCCGTACGCGACGCGGGCGAGGCGGTCCACCGTACGGTGCAGCTCGTCGCCGACTCGGTGCCGCGCGCCATCGGCGTACCGTCGTCGGACACCCAGGTGATCACGGTCGGGCACGGCGGATCAGCCGGTACGAAAACGCTGAACGCGGCGCTCAAGCAGCGGCTCAATCCGGGCCCCGGCCGGTTCGGCGGCTTCGACCCCGGGGACCGCGTCGTGCATGTCCCTGCACCCGGCCGGGCCGTGCCCGGCACCGTGGTCTCGGCCGACGCGCAGGGACTGCACCTGGACTGCGCGGGCGGCCCCGTCGTCGTGCCCCGGGACAGGGTGGAGTCGTCCGTACGTCACGGCTGGGCGCTCAGCGCCCACCAGGCAGCCGGGATGCGCTGGCCCGCGGTGGTCGTCGTCCTGCCTGGCGACGCGGCCGGGGGGCTGAGCCGGCCCTGGGTGTACACCGCGTTCGGCCGGGGCGAGCGTCATCTGTCGGTGGTGCACGGGGTGGACCAGGCCCTGGCGCGGGCCGTGGCGGAGGTTCCCACCCAGGAGCGCACGACGAGGCTGCGGCATCTCCTCCGGGCCCTGCCCGCCCGGGACGGCGGCGCCTCGTAGGCGGGCCGTGCCCGGGCAGGCTGTCAGGACCGACCCGGTCAGAGGCTCTCCGCCGCCGGGCCCTCGTCCAGGTCCTCATCGAGTTCCTCGTCGAAGACCACGCTGACGTCGAAACGGCAGACGACCTGCGTCGGGTCGGCCTCGTCGAACGGTGCGCCGAGCCACTCCCCCGGGTCGGGCAGCTCCTCCGCGGCCGAGACCCAGAGCGTGGAGTCGCCCTCCTCAAGGCCGAAGTCCTTGTGCCGGGAAGCGATCTCGTCCGGTTCGTACTCACCAAAGAGCACGCCGAGCGCGGCGTTCACATTGCTGCCCACGACCGGCGCGGCGACCCCGCTGGGCTCGTCGGGGTCCAGGTCGGCCAGCCGCTGGGCCTGCGCGAGGAGCCGCGGGGTGTCCACGACCGCGTAATCGCGCCTGATCAGCACGCTGAGGGCATGGGGGTCCCCAGGGCCCGTGTACGGCGGCAGCGAGTCGTCCGCATCGGGGATCTCGAATGGGGTGACCTCGTCGTAGTGGTCGTAGAGGAGTTCGTCGTAGACCTCGGCCGCGACGGCCAGGGCATGGAACGCGTCGTGGACGATGGGGTCGTCGTCCCCGGCACGGCGTTCGACCGCTTCGAGGTGGCGGTCGAGCGCGGCTTTCACCGCATCGGCGGCGGCGCGTACCTCGGCGGCCGTGGGCTGCGCAGCATCAGACATAGTGCAGACGCTATCCGTACCGGGCCTCCGCACGCACAATAGATGCGATGCCGGAATACGAATTTGTCGACGTGTACGTGCCCCGCGGAGTGTCCCGCAAGGAAGCGACCCGCCTGCTGACAGACCATGCCGAGTACGGGCACTGGGAACTGGACCGCCTGGCGCTGCGCCGGGACGGCAGCCGCAAGGTGCGGCTGCGGCGGCGGATCATCCGCCAGAAGCGTGCCACCTGGTGACAAGGAGCGGGCCCCACGACCGTGGGACCCGCTCCTTCACCGTGGCGTACGCCGGTGCCGACGTACCGCTATGCGGCGCTGCGTGAACGCCGGTAGAGCACCGTGCCCGCGCCGGCGAACAGCAGGCCCGCGCCCGCCGGGATCAGCAGGCCGAGCTCGCCCGCGCCGGTGTGCGCGAGCTGCTCGTCGGGCAGGAGCTGGGCCTCGGGAGCCGCAGCATGGGGTGCGGACGGCCCGTGCGTCACCGGCTGGACCGGCTCGTCGGGGGCGTGGGGCGTCCGCG
>DATCWZ010000362.1:0-3007 GCA_036566065.1 Streptomyces sp.
GGGCCGCGGCCGTCCAGTCGCGGGCGCGCAGTGGCATCCGTACCGAGCCCGTCTCGTCCGGCCGCACCGCCAGGATCTGGTTCACGCCGATCTTGTTGTGCTCGAACGACAGTGCGGACGCCGCCATATAGAGCCGCCACACCCTGGCCCGCCCCACCGACGTGGCCCGCGCGGCCTGCTTCCAGTTCTTCTCCAGGTTGGTGACCCACTGGCGCAGGGTGAGCCCGTAGTGCTCACGCAGCGCCTCGACGTCGCGGGCCTCGAAGCCGGCCTCCTCCAGGATGGCCACTGTCTTGCCGACCGGGGCGAGTTCGCCGTCGGGGAACACGTACGCGTCGATGAACTCGTCGACGTGATAGGCGGACTCGTCCCTCTCGGGCCTGCGGCCGATCTGGTGGTTGAGCAGCCGGCCGCCGGGCTTGAGGAGCGCGAAGAGGTCGTCGGCGTACTCCCGGTACCGCGCCAGGCCGACGTGTTCGGCCATGCCGATCGACGAGATGGCGTCGTACGGACCGTCCCTGACGTCCCGGTAGTCCTGGATCCGGATCTCGATGCGGTCGGTGAGGCCCTCTTCGGCGATGCGCTTACGGCCGTAGGCGGCCTGTTCGGTGGACAGGGTCACCCCGGTGACGCGGGCTCCGTACTCCTTGGCCGCGTGGATGGCCATGGAACCCCAGCCGCAGCCGACGTCCAGCAGCCGGTCGCCCTCCTTCAGCGCGAGCTTGCGGCAGACCAGGTCGAGCTTGGCGCGCTGGGCGTCCTCCAGCGTCCCGCCGTCCTGCCAGTAGGCGCAGGAGTAGACCATGGACGGGCCGAGGACCAGTTCGTAGAAGTCATTGCCCACGTCGTAGTGGTGGCTGATGGCCTCCTTGTCGCGGCGCTTGGTGTGCAGCGGGCCGGACCGGCGGCGGACCTCCTCAGCGGGCGGGGGCGGCGGGGGCCAGGGCCCGGCCAGTTGGAGCAGGCCGCGGGCGAAGGCCCGGACCTTCGGGTCGCGGACGGGGTGGACGGAGTCCTTCGCATCGGCGCCCCGGTCCCAGAGGAGCCCGGCGAGGTGGTTCAGCCCCGCGTACAGGTCTCCCTCGATGTCGATCTCACCGGCCACCCAGGCGCGGGCGAGGCCCAGCTCGCCCGGCTTCCAGAGCAGCCTGCGCAGGGCGCGGCGGTGACGCAGGACGAACACCGGGGCATCCGGCGGTCCGGATTCGCTGCCGTCCCAGGCCCGGATCCGGACCGGAAGGGGTTCTCCGAGCAACTCTTCGACGAGAGCGGTCAGCCGCGATGCGGCGTCTGCCATGGCGTACACCTCCGTGGTGGTGTGTCCCAACATGCCCAAAATCGCATAAACATGCCCGAACCGTGCCGCGACACCTCGGTTCATGGCGAGGTACACCTCGGTGAACACTGTTGCGGCCTTGGTCCATCCCTGTCCCGCACAACGGATCGGCAAAATGCCTGCACCGACCATCCGCTCGCGCGAGTACGCCGAAGGGGCCGTCCGCACCACGGATGGCGGACGGCCCCTTCGGGCAATGCAGAGTGTGCAGCCGGGTTCGTACCGGTGTCAGGAAGCCTTGGCCTTCTCGCCCTCGGCCTTGGCCTTGGCGGCCACGGCCGGTGCGGGCTTGGCCGCCTCGTAGAACTCCTCGCGCGGCGTCTCCATGGCGCCCAGCGAGACGACCTCGCGCTTGAGGAACATGGCGAGGGTCCAGTCGGCGAAGATCCGGATCTTACGGTTCCAGGTGGGCATCGCCAGACCGTGGTAGCCACGGTGCAGGTACCAGGCGAGGCGGCCCTTGAACTTGAGCTTGAACTTGCCGACGACGATCATCGCGACGCCCTTGTGCAGCCCCAGACCGGCGACCGCACCCTTGTTGGCGTGGCTGTACTCCTTCTGCGGGAAGCCCCGCATACCGGAGATCACGTTGTCACCGAGGATCTTGGACTGCCGCAGCGCGTGCTGCGCGTTCGGCGGGCACCAGGCGTTCGGGTTGCCGGCCCGGCGGCCGACCATGTCCGGGATCTGGGCGTTGTCGCCGGCGGCCCAGATGTAGTCGGTGCCCTGCACCTGGAGCTTCTCGGAGGTGTCGACGTGACCGCGCGGGCCGAGCGGCAGACCGAAGCGGGCCAGGGCCGGGTTCGGCTTGACGCCTGCCGTCCACACGATGGTGCTGGAGTCGACCTCAAGGCCGTTCTTCAGGACGACGTGGCCGTCGACGCAGGAGTCCATCGAGGTGGAGAGGTAGATCTCCACGCCGCGGCTCTCCAGGTGCTCCTTGCCGTACGTGCCCAGCTTCGGGCCGACCTCGGGAAGGATCTTGTCGGCGGCGTCGACCAGGATGAAGCGCATGTCCTCGCGCGTCACGCTGGTGTAGTACTTGGCCGCGTCGCGGGCCATGTCCTCGACCTCGCCGATGGTCTCCGCACCGGCGAAGCCGCCGCCCACGAAGACGAACGTGAGCGCCTTGCGGCGGACTTCCTCATCGGTCGTGGAGTCGGCCTTGTCCAACTGCTCCAGGACGTGGTTGCGCAGGCCGATCGACTCCTCGATGCCCTTCATGCCGATGCCCTGCTCGGCGAGACCGGGGATCGGGAAGGTACGGGAGATCGCGCCCAGCGCGATGACCAGGTAGTCGAACGGCAGCTCGTACGACTCGCCGACGAGCGGCGCGACGGTGGCGACCTTGCGGTCCTGGTCAATGGTCGTGACCCGCCCGGTGAGCACCTCGGCCTTGGGCAGTACGCGTCGCAGCGGGACGACGACATGCCGGGGTGAGATGCTGCCGGCGGCAGCTTCGGGGAGGAACGGCTGATACGTCATGTACGAGCGAGGGTCGACGACCGTGACGGTCGCCTCCCCGTACCGCATCTTCTTCAGAATGCGACGAGCTGCGTACAGGCCTACGTACCCACCGCCTACAACGAGGATCCTGGGACGCTCCGTGGTGCTCATGCCATCGAGTATCCACCCCGCTAGGGGGGCTTGCTCGTGAGCCCCTTCACAAGG
>DATCWZ010000637.1:0-3265 GCA_036566065.1 Streptomyces sp.
CCGCCCGGCCGGTGGGTGTCGTTGCCGTCCCGTCCTTGACCCGCCCGCGACTGGTCGGCTCCCTCGCCGAGGGCATTGCGGCCATCGGCCGACTGCCCTTCCTGGGCACCCTGGCGTACACCGGGCCGGACGGTGCGCACACGGTGCGCCGCAGCAACTCGGCCCAGCGGGTCAGGGCGCTGTCCGGCGTCTTCGCCGTACGGGAGGCGCTGGCTGCTGCCCTGACGGGTGCTCCGGGACCCGTCCTGCTCGTGGACGACTTCACCGAGTCCGGCTGGACCCTCGCGGTTGCCGCGCGCCTGCTCCGCCAGGCAGGCGCCGGACAGGTCCTCCCGCTGGTCCTCGCCGCCGCCGGCTGATCCGTCCGCCCGGGCGTCAGTCCGGTACCGGGACCAGGGCGGCGTCCGCGCTGTGCGGCGCCGCCCCGGGGAGGGCTCCGCCGAGGTGCGTCTCGATGCGGTGCCGGGCCGCGTTCAGCGGGATCAGGTGCGCGTGCAGGGTCCGGGTGGTGAGGCGGGTCGCCGGACCGGCCACGGTGAGGCAGCCGACGGTGGCGCCGACATGGTTGCGCAGCGGGACCGCCAGCGAGCACAGGCCGACCTCGCGCTCCTGCCAGCACGTCGCGAAGCCCTGCTGGCGGGCCTGGGCGAGTTCGTGCCGGAGCGCCGACGGCTCGGTGATGGTGGTGGGCGTGTACGTGGGCAGCGGCGCGCCAACTATGCGGTCGAACAGCCGGGCGTCCCTGGCGAAGGCGAGCAGGATCTTGCCCGACGCGGTCGCGTGCAGCGGCCCGCGCCGGCCCGCGTTCGCCCGCATCCGCATACCGCTCGGCGCCTCGCCGCGGTCGAGGTACAGGACCGAGTCCTCGTCCAGGATGCCGAGCAGCACCGACTCGCCGGTCTGCGCGGTGAGTTTGTCCAGATACGGGCGGGCCACCCGGGAGAGGTCGATGTCGCGCACCACGCTCGTGCCGAGTTCGTACAGGGCCCAGCTCAGCCGGTAGCGCGTGGAGTCCGGATCGCGCATGACGAAGCGTCTGGCCTCCAAGGTCGCGAGGAGATGGTGGACCGTGGCCTTGCTGAGCCCGGTGCGCCGGGCGATGTCGGTGACACCCATGGCGCGGCCGCTCCGCGCGATGGCGTCGAGTACGTCGATGGCGTGGTCGACGGCCTGGACCCGGCGTGAGCGCTGCGGAGCCTTCGCCGTACCGGTCCGTGCCCCAGCCGTGCCGTCCGGGGCGACCGCCGTGCCCGTATCCGGCACTTCCGACGGCTCCGGCTCGCTCATCGTCGTCCTCATCCCTCTCGGCCGGCCATGAGCACAGCGCCGGACTGTTGTGACTCTCCGTCGTCGCACCCCGGCATGTTCGCTGGTGCCAAACGAGTGTACGCGCGCAGTCGTGCCCGTCCAGAGGAATTGTTTGTCTGTGGCAAACGGTGTTCACGAGAGGGAAACACTCTCGTACGGTGATGCCACTCACAACCCAGTGGCCGTGCCTCGTCGTATATCCGGCCGCTCCTCCCGGAAAGGGGTATCCAGATGCCGAACGCCATGGCACGACTGTTCACCATCGGCGCTGTTGCCGGTGCCCTCGCACTGACCGCCTGCAGCGCGAACGCGCCATCGAAGTCGAGCGCCGACGGAAACGGCGACAAGGCCGCTGCCCAGACCATCGGCCTCCTGCTGCCGGAGACGGCGGTGGCCCGCTACGAGGGCAAGGACAAGCCCTACTTCGAGGCGAAGCTGAAGCAGCTCTGCCCCACCTGCAAGCTCCTCTATGCCAACGCGAACTCCAGTGCCGCCACCCAGCAGCAGCAGGCACAGTCGATGCTCACCCAGAAGCCGTCCGTCCTCGTCGTCGACCCCCTCGACGGTGTGGCCGCGGCCAGCATCGTGGCAGCCGCCAAGGCGAAGAACGTGCCGGTCGTCGCCTACGACCGGCTGATCAAGAGCCCCGACCTCGCCTACGTCATCTCCAACGACTACAAGAAGGTCGGCGAACTGCAGGGCCAGGCGCTGGTCGACAAGCTCAAGGCCGACAAGGTCGCCCCGTCCGACGGCGGGATCATCATGATGAACGGCGCGAGCACGGACGACAACGCGGGCAACATCAAGGCCGGCGCGCTCAGCGTCATCGAGGGCAGCGGCTACAAGGTCCTCTCGCACATTGACACCTGGGACCCGGCCGCGGCGCAGTCCTGGACCTCCGGCCAGATCCGCCGCTTCGGCAAGACGATCGTCGGTGTCTACTCGGCCAACGACGGCAACGCCGGTGGTGCGATCGCCGCGTTCAAGGCTGCCGGAATCTCCAAGGTTCCGCCGATGACCGGGCTCGACGCCTCGGTGGCCGGGCTGCAGTCGATCCTCGCCGGCGACCAGTACATGACCACGTACAACGCCTTCAAGCAGGAGGCCGAGACCGCGGCGACGGTCGCGTACGACCTGGCGCGCGGCGAGACCCCGGCGTCGACCGCCAAGGTCGACGGCCACCCGGCATCACTCAACCCGCCCGTCGCCGTCACGCTGTCGAACATCCAGTCGACCGTGATCGCCGACGGCTTCTACAAGGCGTCCGAACTCTGCACCGGCAAGTACGCGGACGCGTGCGCCAAGGCAGGCATCAAGTAGTGGCACCGGGGCGAAGGGCGGGTTCTCCGGAGCCCGCCCCTCCCGGACAGCGGCCCGCGGGCACTGAGCCCGCGGGCGCGCGGCCCGTGGACACGGACACGGATACGGAGAAGGGAGTGACGGTGGCTCGGACGAGGACCGGGGCAAGAGCGGGGGCCGGGCCGGTGCCCGTACCCGCAAGTGACCCGGCCGGCGACGGGACCGCCCACCCTCCGCTGCTCTCGCTGCGCGGGGTGAGCAAGACCTTCGGCGCCGTACAAGCGCTCAGCGGCATCGATCTGGACATTTACGCGGGTGAGGTCGTCGCCCTGCTCGGTGACAACGGGGCGGGCAAGTCGACGCTGGTGAAGATCCTCGCCGGCGCACACGCGGCCGACTCGGGAACCATCACCGCCGCCGGCAGGCAGGTGACCATCTCCAGCCCCGCCGACTCGCGGGCCCTGGGCATCGCCACCGTCTACCAGGACCTGGCCCTGTGCGACAACCTCGACGTGGTCGCCAACCTGTTCCTGGGCCGCGAGGAGGGCAGGTTCACCCTCAGCGAGGAGGCGATGGAGCAGCACGCCTGGACACTGCTGCGCCAGCTCTCCGCGAAGATCCCCTCGGTACGGATCGCGGTCGCGAGCCTGTCCGGCGG
>DATCWZ010000452.1:0-3179 GCA_036566065.1 Streptomyces sp.
GCTCAACCTCACCCGCCGCTACCGCAACCCCGGGCTACTCGTGGTGACGGTGCTGCTCATGCTGGCCTGGGACCTGACGATGGGCCGCCCGCTGTTCATCGAGACGCTGGGTACCCTGCGCGATTCTCTCGGCGAGCTCACCCAGAACTCCCGTCCCGGGTACGCGGGTCACCTCACCGGGGCCGGGCCCGAGCTGGCGGGGCGGGCCAACATCCTGATGGTGCTGGCCCTCGCCGTGCTCGCCGGCTCCGCGCTGCTGCTGCGCCGACGACTCGCGCACAGCGCACTGCCGTTGCTGCTGGCGTCGCTCGCCCCCATACCGCTGTTCCTGGTCAATGACTACGGCGGCGAAATGCTGTTCCGGGTCTATCTGTTCGCCCTGCCCGGTGCCGCCTTTTTCGCCGCGGCGGCGCTGGTGCCGGCGGCCGGGGGAGGCGGGGCGGACCGGGTCAGGGGGCCGGTGGTCCGGAGGGTCTGCGCTGTTGCTCTGCCGCTCTCACTCGTTGCCCTGCTCGCGGGCTTCATGCCCTCGTACTACGGCAAGGAGGAGATGAACTACACCCCGCCCGCCGAGACGGCGCTGGTCACCCGTGCCATCGACCGGGCACCGGACGGGGCGCTGATCCTGGCCACCACCGGTTCCTTCCCGGAGGCGCTGCGCCGCTACGACCACCTGGAGCACTGGTTCTTCGCCGAACAGGAGCTGCCGGAGAACGTCAGGATGCTCAAGGACCCGGCCGGCTATCTCTCGACCCGGATACCGCGGGGTGCTACGGCTCTCGTCATCCTCACGCACACCCAGGACATCTACTCGGCAGGTGAGGGCCTGCTGCCGCCCGGCGGCTTCGCCGCTCTGGTCCGGGATCTGACCACCTCGCCGCTCTTCCGCGTCGTCGAACGCACCGAGTACGGCGTTGTCCTGCGGTACGTCCCGCACGCCGGAAAACCCTGAAGCAGGAGGTCGCCACGATGCCCGAGAATCGGCAACCGACACCGCCGAGCCCGCAGGGGCGCAGAGAACTCCAGGAGCCGACGGGAACCCGGAGCCGGTCGTGGGTCAGGGCCGCCGTCGCCCTCTCCGGCTGGGTGGCACTGGCGGCGACCGCTCTGCCCGGCGGCTCTCCCCTGCGCTGGCTACCTGTGCTCCTCTTCGTCTGTTTCGGCCCCGGCTTCGCCCTCCTCTATCCGCAACCCGGAACACTCCGCCCCGCGGCCCGCATCGAAACGCTGGCGCTCGCCGCGCCCGTGGGCCTATCGCTGGCCGTGCTCACCACGACATCGCTGTTCCTGACCGAGGCGTTCTCGGCGACCGCGTTCCTCGTGTCCCTCGCCGCGTTCACCACCGTTGTGGCGGCGCTTCCCGGACTGCCGCTGCCCGCCGCCACGCGCGGTGCCGTCGAGAGGAGCCGGGCCAAACCCGTGAAGCCCCGATGACCGGCCGAAACCATCACCCGGTAGCAGCGCCTGCCGTCCTCGTGCCCCGCTCCCGTACGCCTCTCATGGTCGCCCTGGTCTCCGTGGCCGCGTTGCTGGCCGGACTCCTGGCCTGGTTCGGCACACCGGGCGGCGACGGCCCTTCCGTACCGTCCACGGACGCGCTGCCCGCCGACGCCGCCACCGGCGGGGTACCCGGCGGGGCCTGTGCCCCGAGCGCCATCCTCGTACCGCCGTGCGGGGCCTGGTGGGGTGCCTACGTCCCCTATGCGAAGGACGGCTCGCTCAAGGACGCCGTGTACGCATTCGAGAAAAAGATCGGCCGCAGGCTCGATCTGCTCTATACGTACCATGACATGTCGGGCAACAAGCTCGACGGGCAACTGCTCACCCCCGACGAACAGATCCTCGGCCGGGACAGGATGCTGATGCTCGCCTGGGAGTCCACGGTGTGGCGCGAGCCGCATCACGCGGACTACACCGAGGACCAGTTGGGCTGGGCGAAGGTCGCGTCGGGGACGTACGACCGCAAGATCATCGACCCGCAGGCCCGCCGCATCAAGGCGTACGGCAAGCGGGTGTTCTTCTCCTTCGACCAGGAGGTGGACGCCCGGGTCGGGGACGCGGGCACGCCGCAGGAGTACGTCGCGGCCTACCGGCACATTCATGACCGGTTCAAGCAACTCGGCGTGGACAACGTGGTGTGGGTGTGGACGGTGTCCGGCTATCTGGAGTCCGGGAAGCTCTTCGAGCAGCTTTATCCGGGCGACGACTACGTCGACTGGATAGGCATGGACCAGTACAACTACTTCGCGTGCCACGGGACGACGGACTGGAAGGACTTCGACCACAGTCAGCGCCCGACATACGACTGGCTGCGTGCCCATATCAGTGCGGACAAACCGATCATGTTCGCGGAGTACTCCACCGCGCCCGACCCTGCGGACCCGGGTCGTCAGCGTGACTGGTACGCGTCCATACCGGAGGCCGTACGCACCATGGGACGGGCGAAGGCGCTGGTGCAGTGGAACCGGGGGGTGCCGGGCCGGGGCTGCGACCTCACGGTCAACGAGGGCCCAGGGCTGGAGGGTTACCGCGAGGCGGGCAAGGACCCGTACTTCGCGCAGCCGGTCCCCGGCCGCTGATCCGCCACGCCCTCACGCGCTGCGTGGTCTCCGCCTGCGGCGGCGGCGCCCGTACCTCCGTATGCCGAACGCAGCCGTCGTGACCGCCAACAGCCCCAGGAACACGGGCAGTCCGGCAGCGGCGAAGGCGTTCTGAGCCGCCCAGCCCGTCACGGCGAGCACCCAAACCACTGCGCCCGTCACCCGCCAGTGCACCCCGAGGGTCCGCAGCAGAACGGCCGCCAGGGCCAGGCACATCAGTTGGAGTACGAGGGGCAGGCCGCGGAGGACCGCCGCCGGGGAGTCCAGGCCCGCGGCCGATGACAGGGAGCGGGCGAGCGCCCCGTGCAGGTCCGCCGAGGCCGGTTCGGGCCGGATGCCCAGGAACAGGGGAGCGGTGTGCAGCGCCGCCACCGTGACGAACAGGCCCGAGCCGAGCAGCGCGGGCCGAGGCGCGGGCAGGGAGAGGGCCACGCAGTGCACGACGGTCAGCAGCACCCCGGCGGCGACGGTGACCGACGGCAGGGCGCCGAGGAGTTCGGCGCCCGTCAGCCGGTGCTGGGTCACGGCGGCGACCCGTACCAGCGGCATCCAGAACAGCCCGGCCGCGAGGCCCAGCAA
>DATCWZ010000473.1:0-2665 GCA_036566065.1 Streptomyces sp.
GGCGAGCGGCACGGCGATGGCCGGGCTCGCCGCCGCCGGGCTGTTCTGCGTCAGTTGCTCGACCGGTGGCACCGGCACCCGCGACGAGGGCCCGGCGGGTACCCAGCAGGTCGCCCAGGTCACCCCGTCCGCCACGGCCCCGGCCGGTACGGCGCGGCCCGCCGAGCGGGTCGACGCTGTGGAGCTGGTCCGGCGCGACCCCAAGGTGAACGCCCGGGTCAAGAAGGACCTGCGGCCCTGCTCCGGCGACGAGTACCCGGTCGACACCTCGTACGGCACTCTCACGGACGGCCCGGTGGCCGATGTCGTGGTCAACGTGCTGACCTGCGGCGATTCGGTGGGCATAGCGACGTATGTGTACCGGCGGCGGGACGACGGCTCGTACGAGAACGTCTTCACGACGGAGATCCCCGCGGTCTACGGCACCATCGACCGCGGTGAACTGGTGGTGACGACCCAGGTGTACGGGTCGAAGGACGCGGTCGCCTATCCGTCCGGCGAGGACGTGATCACGTACCGCTGGACGGACAACCGGTTCACCGAGCACGACCGGGTGCACAACGACTTCAACCGGGCCGTCAACAACGGCCAGGGGGAGCTCCCCGACGCGCCAGAACCGGCGCCCAGTAGCTGACCGACCTGCCCGGGCGGTACCGACCCGGGCGACACCGAACCGAGAGCCGAGAGCAGTCCGCATGGCCGAGACCAACGTCCTGTTCGTCGAGGACGACGACGTCATCCGCGAGGCGACGCAGCTCGCGCTGGAGCGGGTGGGCTTCACGGTCACCGCCGTGCCCGACGGTCTCCAGGGCCTGGAGTCCTTCCGGGCCGACCGGCCCGACATAGCCCTGCTCGATGTGATGGTGCCGGGCCTCGACGGGGTCAGCCTGTGCCGCCGCATCCGCGACGAGTCGACCGTGCCCGTGATCATGCTGTCGGCGCGGGCCGACTCGATCGACGTGGTGCTCGGCCTGGAGGCCGGGGCCGACGACTACGTCACCAAACCGTTCGACGGCGCCGTGCTGGTCGCCCGGATCCGCGCGGTGCTGCGCAGATTCGGCCACGCCTCGGGCCGAGGCGGGCAGCCGTGGGCGGGCGACGGCCGGGCGGGCGGGGAGGACGGCGCGCTCGTCTTCGGCGACATCGAGATCGACACCGAGGGCATGGAGGTACGCAAGGGAGGCAAGCAGGTGGGCCTGACCCCGACCGAGATGCGGCTGCTGCTGGAGTTCTCCTCCGCGCCCGGGACCGTCCTGTCCCGGGACAAGCTCCTGGAGCGCGTCTGGGACTACGGCTGGGGCGGCGACACCCGGGTCGTGGACGTCCATGTGCAGCGGCTGCGTACGAAAATCGGGCAGGACAGGATCGAGACGGTCCGCGGCTTCGGCTACAAGCTCAGGGCATGAAGCGGCCGGCCCTGCGGACGGGCGTCCGCTGGAAGATCAGCGTCGCGATCGCGGCGGTCGGCGCGCTCATCGCGGTGGCGCTGAGCCTCGTCGTACACAACGCCGCCCGGGTCTCGATGATCGAGAACGCGCGCGAGGTGCAGCTTGAACGGCTGCTGTTCGCCCAGCGGCTGTACGAGGCGTCGAGTGCCCAGAAACCGGCGCCCAAGTTCGGGGCCAAGCTGAACGACCCGGCCCTTCCGCCGGGGCTGCGCGAGGAGATCCGCGACAACCGGCGCGCCACGCACGTCGACGAGTACAAGGACGGCGTGCCGGACGTCTGGGCCGCCGTGCCGCTGGCCAACGGTGACGTCCTGTCGCTGCACACCCGCTTCGCCGACAACAGCGCCACGATCATGGGCGACCTCGACCGGGCGCTGATCATCGGCTCGGTCTCGGTCGTGTTCGGCGGCTGCGCGCTGGGCGTGCTGATCGGCGGCCAGCTCTCGCGCAGGCTGCGCAAGGCGGCCGCCGCCGCGGGCAAGGTCGCACAGGGCAATACGGATGTCCGGGTACGGGACGCCGTCGGCGGTGTCGTACGCGACGAGACCGATGAGCTGGCCCGCGCCGTGGACGCGCTCACGGACGCGCTGAACGAGCGAATCCAGGCCGAGCGCCGGGTCACGGCGGACATCGCGCATGAGCTCCGCACCCCCGTGACCGGGCTGCTCACGGCGGCCGAGCTGCTGCCGCCCGGGCGGCCCACCGAGCTCGTACGGGACAGGGCGCAGGCGATGCGGACGCTGGTCGAGGACGTGCTGGAGGTGGCCCGGCTGGACAGTGCCTCCGAGCGGGCGGAGCTGCAGGAGCTGCCGCTGGGCGAGTTCGTCGGCCGCCGGGTCGCGCTGCTCGGGCCCGATGTGACGGTGCGGGTGGTGGACGAGTCCTGGGTGTCCACGGATCCGCGGCGCCTGGAACGCATCCTGGGCAATCTGCTGGGCAACGCCGCCAAGCACGGAGCGGGTCCGGTGGAGGTGACGGTCGAGGGGCGCGTGGTGCGGGTACGCGATCACGGCCCGGGCTTCCCCGAGGAGCTGCTGCGGGACGGGCCGAGCCGGTTCCGTACCGGAAGCACGGACCGGGCCGGACACGGCCACGGACTGGGCCTGACGATCGCGGCCGGCCAGGCGCGGGTGCTGGGCGCCCGGCTGACCTTCCGCAACGCGGGGGCGGCGGGAGCCGCCGAGGGCGCGGGCGGGGCGGTCGCCGTGCTGTGGCTG
>DATCWZ010000205.1:0-3089 GCA_036566065.1 Streptomyces sp.
GCAGGCCGCCGAGGCGGCCGGCACGCTCACCACGCTCACCCCGCTGCACTCGGGACCCGTCACCGCCGGACGGCACGGCTACGGGGCGCTCGGCATCGGCGACACGCCGGACACGCGCGGGATGGCGCTCGGACTGCTGCGCGCGTTCCGGCGGGCCAAGCTGCGGGCGCTCACCGGCGTCACGGATCTGTACGCCTCGGACGGAGCCTGGGAACATCGGACGCCCTGGGGACACGAATCCGTCCCGTTCTCCCGGCTCCTTTCGGACACCTTCGAACGGGTGGGACTCGGCCTCCTCGAGCCCCGGTTCCTCCGGGGGGTGCCACGGGCACTTGACCTGATGGAATCGGCGGCCGAACCGACCATCGACGGAAAGCTTGTGATCGCCGGACTCAGGAAAGAGCTCAGCGGGCATACAGGGGACATCCGGGAGGAACGGGCGCAGCGCCGTTATTGATCAAGAACGCGACCGGCCGCCCCGTCGGCACGGTTGACCGAAAAGCACCGCTGAATGACCGAACGGCAGGGGGGTGGGGCAGGGTCAGCTCCGGAATGATGAATTCGCTCGCATTCTTTCCATACTCCTCGGATGCGAGTGCTCACACAGGACGGGGGTCGTGTGCACGCGTCAACGCACCAGCGAGCGGCGGACCATCGGCCGTACTTCTTTCTGAGCTATGCGCACACACCGGTGTACGGCGGTGGAACGGACCCCGATATGTGGGTCGAACGGCTTTTCCAAGATCTCTACGGTCATGTCATGGCGATGACCGATCTCCCCGCCGGCGCGCCCGCCGGTTTCATGGACCGGGAGATACGCTCCGGGGAGGGCTGGTCGGAACGGCTGGGCGGCGTGCTCGCCACCTGCCGTGTGTTCGTACCACTGTTCTCCCCGCGGTACTTCGCCAGCGAGATGTGCGGCAAGGAGTGGTACGTCTTCGAGCAGCGGGCCATTCACCACCGGGCCCGCTCGAACCAGCCCGCGGAGGCGATCGTCCCCGCGCTCTGGGTCCCGGTGCCGCCCTCCTTGCTCCCCGGCCCCGCCGAGCGGTTGCAGTTCAACCACCGTGATTTCGGCGACCGGTATGTGAGCGACGGCCTCTACGGGCTGATCAAGCTCAAACTCTTCGCCCAGGAATACGAACGGGCCGTGTACGAACTGGCCAAACGCATCGTCAGCGTCGCCGACACCGTACAGATAAGCCCCGGACGGCCGGTCGACTACCGGCTGGTCCCCAGCGCGTTCGGGGCGCCGGGCAGCGGCGCCGGCGCCCCCAGGCCGATGCAGATCACCATCGCCGCACCCACCCGCCACGACTTGCCGGAGGGGCGCCACGACGCCTACTACGGCGACAACCCGCAGGAGTGGAACCCCTATCACCCGGCCGCCGCGCGACCGCTGGCCTATGTCGCGGAGGAACTGGTGCGCTCACTCAACTACCAGGCCGTCATCACCTCGTTCGACGAGGAGTCCGCACGGCCGGACGCAAACTCGCGGCCCGGCACCCCGGAGATACTCCTCCTCGACCGCTGGGCCCTCCAGGACGAGGACCGGCGGCGCAGGCTCGCCGCGTTCGACGCGGAGAACCGGCCCTGGGTGACCATGGTCGTCCCCTGGTGCCGCGACGACCACCAGAGCCGGGCGGCCGAAGCCGAACTGACCGAGCTTCTTGAGGAGACGATGCCGGTCAAGATGCGCCAGGGCCGCGCCTACTGCCGTATCGCCGCGAAGGGCGTGCCGACCATGGAGGCGTTCGGACAGATCCTGCCCCAGGTGGTCGAGGTGGCCGCCCAGCAGTACCTGCGTCATGCGAGGGCCTATCCGCCGGGGACGAGCGGCAGGCACAGCGAACGGACGCGGCTGATGGGCCCCATGGGCAGCACACAGTTCATACCCGACCTGCATGAGACTGCGACGGATGCGGAGGACGCATGACAGCCGGCCGTGACGGACGCGTCGTCACCTTCTACTCGTACAAGGGCGGCACGGGGCGCACCATGGCCCTGGCCAACACCGCCTGGATCCTGGCGGCGAACGGCTACCGGGTGCTGGCCGTCGACTGGGACCTGGAGGCGCCGGGACTGCACCGGTTCTTCCACCCCTTCCTGGACCCCTCGACCCTCGGCGCCACCACCGGCGTGATCGACCTGATCACCGAATACGCCTGGGCCGCGACCAATCCGGTCCAGCGTGCCGACGACTGGCACCGCGACTATGCCCGCATCCAGCCGCACGCGGTCTCCCTGAATCCGGAGGCGCTCGGCTGGGAATTCCCGCAGGGCGGCACGCTCGACTTCGTGTCCGCGGGCCGCCAGAACCGCGAATACTCCGCGACCGTCTCCACATTCGACTGGGACAACTTCTACGACCGGCTCGGCGGCGGGCACTTCTTCGACGCCCTGCGCGACGACATGAAGACCCATTACGACTACGTCCTCATCGACAGCCGCACCGGCCTCAGCGACATCGCCGACATCTGCACCGTCCATCTCCCGGATGTGCTCGTCGACTGCTTCACCCTCAGCGACCAGTCCATCGACGGCGCGGCGGCCGTCGCCCGGCAGATCGCCGAGCGCTACACGGGCCGCCCGATCGCCATCTTCCCCGTACCGATGCGCATCGACGAGGGCGAGAAGGAGAAGGCCGACGCCGGGCGGGCGCTGGCCCGGCTGAAGTTCGACCGGCTGCCGCGCGACCTGTCGGGGGACGAACTCACCGCCTACTGGGGCGCGGTGGAGATTCCGTACCGCCCCTACTACGCGTACGAGGAGACGCTGGCCACCTTCGGGGACGAGGCCGGGCTCAGCAACTCGCTGCTGTCCGCCTTCGAGCGGCTCACCGCGGTGATCAGCCACCGGGAGATCACCTCGATGCCGCCGGTCGCCGAGGAGGTCCGGCTGCGCATCCGGGACGCCTTCACCCGGCGCAGGCCCGCGCTGCCCGCCGACCTCCAGCTCAACTATGTGGCGGAGAACCGCATGTGGGCCGACTGGGTCGAATCGGTCCTGACCCGCGC
The DNA here is from genome assembly GCA_036566065.1 of Streptomyces sp. Taxonomy (GTDB): domain Bacteria; phylum Actinomycetota; class Actinomycetes; order Streptomycetales; family Streptomycetaceae; genus Streptomyces. The sequence goes on from DATCWZ010000205.1 coordinate 3,018, forward strand.
GGGGTTCCGCGTTGTCCCGCGCGATGTGTCGGCCGACCCGGCCGCCGCCGACGCCCCGCAGCCCGCCGCGGC
>DATCWZ010000810.1:0-2258 GCA_036566065.1 Streptomyces sp.
GATCGCGAGGACCGCCGCGAGGATGTTGACCAGGTCCGCGGCCATGTACAGCGCCGTGGCACCGCGGATTCCCGCCACGGTGTCGGTCTGCTCGTACACCTGGGAAGCAACCCGGCTCAAGGCTATCGTCGCGATCCATCCAGCCCACCAGCGGTTGAGCGTTCCCCTCGTCTCCGTACCCCAGTTGCCGTCCGCGTCGAACCGGGCACTCGCCTCCCAGACTCCTCTGGCCACGCGGAACGGGAGCCACAGGTTCGCGATCGGTACGAACCACGAGCCGATCGCCCAGCCGGGCTTCATCGGCTGCAGGCTCTCGTCGAACACCCCGGCGTTCAGCCGTACCCGGCGGAACCAGACGATGAAGACAACAGCGGTGGCGAGCAGCGCGAGTGCCTGCACGCTGGACACGCCGGTGTACAGCATGTCGGCATCGGCCGAGTCGCCGCTGTAGTAGGCGGGGAGGCCCCGGGCCTCGTCGTCGGCGAGGGCGCTGCGGAGTCTCTGCCCGGCGACGATGGAGACCAGGTCAACCAGCATCCCGGCGACCAGCAGGGCGGCAACGGCCTTGGACAGCCCGACCGGTGACCGCAGCCGGCTCCAATCCCCTGGCGAGATCACCGGTACCACGGGCATCAGGCTGCCGGACGGCGTGCGGTGCAGGGCCGTGCACCGCACGCATTGTCCGGTGGCGGAAGCGGCCGGTTTCATACCACACGTGGTGCACGGCATGGACATGGAACCCCCCAGGATTCGGAACGCGGTATGTGCGCCGCCGCCCCTCCCCGGGCACACGGCATGGGGAACCTAACCCCCCAAGGACAACGGTGTCCAAAGGATTCCGCCTGAGCCGACCGGTCCAGGTCAGCGCAGGTCGGCGGGGAGTTCGATCTGCCCGTCGTACGTGCCCCGGTTCTCCTGCCGTACGTCCTGCTCGAAGGCGATGTTCTGCCCGCCGTGCGGGACCAGGAAGCCGAACTCGAACCGGTGGCTCTTGACGTGGTACGTCGTCGCGTCGAGCACCAGTACCTCCGTGAGCCCGGACAGGGTGAGCTGGTCGTTGTTCACCGGGACGCCGGCGGCGCGGAGTTGATCGGCGGTGGGGTCGAACTCCCGTACCGCCTTCTTCACCCAGGCCTGGTCCCGTACGGCCCCGAGCTTCTGCTTGTCACTGCCCACGCGCAGTTCGACCGTGCCGTCCGCCTCGGTCAGCGTGACGTCGTCCTGCCCGGTGGCGGTCTGTGCGTAGGCCAGGAACTCCTCGATGGCCGCGACCGGGTCCTCGACCTTGTTCCGCATCCCGGGGTCGGAGGCGGGCGCGTCCTTCCAGGGCGCGTCGCCCTTCTTCAGGTACGCCGTGCCATCGACGACGTAGATCTCCTCGCTGGTCCTGACCCCCTTGCTGCTGGTGCTGACTCCCTGCGAGTGCAGCGCCTCTGGCGCCATGCCGCGGTGGACCGTGGCCCGGTAGGTGGCATCGCTCTTCTGTCCCTGGAGCGTCAGGCCCTCCCGCCCCTTCACCGCGAAGGTCCACGCCGCTTCTCCTGCCATCGCCTTCTCCGCGAGGGCGAGAAAGTCCTCCGCCGACTCGGGTGCCGGAGCAGCGGCCGGCGTCGGCGACTGCTCCATCCCGGGGCTCTTCGCCCCGGCCGCACCCGCCGCCGGGCCGCCCCCCGTACCGCAAGCGGCGAGCGGGAGCGACAGGGAGAAAGCCAACGCAACGTACCCAGAATGTATTCGCACGTACCTGTTTCCTTCGTCACGACCACCGAGCGTGCAAGGTCGGCCGGACTGTACAGCAGCGCTCACCTCACGATCACGCCGATGGACATCTGCCGTGAACAGCCGCCAAGGCCCCCGAAGTACCCACCAGTGGACGCGCCGCCGGGCTCTCCTCACGCAGCTCGCACCACACCGTCTTGGCCCCGACACCCTGCTCCACGCCCGAGCGCAGCGTCAGCGCGTCAAGCAGGGCCAGACCTCGACCGGCCTCTGTCATCGGCAGTCCGGTGGCGCAGAGCTGCAGATCGGCACAGGGGCCGGGACCCAGGTACGCGGCCAGCGCACGGCACATCGCCGCCGAACGCCCCAGACAGTTCCGCCCCGAGGACACCATACCGCGATATGGTATTGGTATGGCTACCAAGAAGGTCACTATCACTCTCGATGAATCCTTGGTCGAGGCCCTGGCAGGCGCCGCCGAGGAAGAGGGCATTCCGCTCTCCAGGCTCGTCGCCGGGGCGGCCGAGCGGGAGCTGCGC
>DATCWZ010000806.1:0-2849 GCA_036566065.1 Streptomyces sp.
GAAGTCCAAAGTCGCGGCTGGTGGGTCAACTCCGAGCGGGACTATCCGCTTGAGGCGGAGACGGGCGGACACCTGTTGCTCCCCGACAACTGCCTTCAGTTCGCCGTGGATCCCTGCTACGGGACCTTCGTGGAACGCGCGGGTGCCTTGTACGACAAGGTCAACCACACCTCGATCTTCGAGACGCCCTACACGGTGCGCGGAACGATCCGCTGGCACCTCCCTTTCGATGACCTCCCGCACACCGCGCGCCAGTACATCTCGCGCCGCGCTGGACGTGAGTTCCAGATCGGCGCCGTTGGCGCGGATCTCCTCTACAAGTTCACGCGCGAGATGGAAGACGAGGCTCTGACCGAGCTGATGCGAGAGCACCTCCGCGCTGAACCCCCCAACGCAATCACCGACGATCCCCGCGTGTTCTACACCGCGGCTGCGGGTCGTTACCGGAGGTAATCCATGCTGGTGACCCGCCAGATCCCTGCGCTGTTCAACGGGGTGTCCCAACAGCCCCCGCCGGTGCGGAGTCCTTCTCAACTGGAGGCGCTGCTCAACTGCACGTCCTCGGTCGTGGATGGCGTCCGCAAGCGCAGTCCGCTGGAGCATGTCGCCAAGCTCTCCTCCACGCACCTCGGCACCGCCCTGCTGCACACCATCAATCGCGATCTCGTGGAACGCTACGAAGTCGTGGTGACGGAGACCGGCATCCGCGTGTTCGACATGGCCGGCGTCGAGAAGACCGTCACCGCCCCGCTGGGCTGGGACTACCTTGCGCTGCCTGCGGGCGCCGAGGCGCGCTTCTCCTACATCTGCATGACCGTTGCCGACTACACCTTCGTCCTCAACAAGACGAAGCTCGTGGAGATGCTGCCGGTCGGTGCGGACTTGGCCCCGCCGTCAGACGAATACTGGTGGCTCAATCGCCCGCTGAACTCGTCCCCCTCGCCGGCCATCGCCGGCCTGATTGAAGACGACGACAGCGGCGGTGTTGGCGCCGGCGGCGGCACGGCTTCCTCCAGTGTCCCGCCTCCTCCCACCACGATCCCCTCGGCACCCGCCGGAACCCTCAAGGGAACCGTGCAGACCCTCCAGGATCTCCCGACGACCGGCGTGGTCGATGGCGACGTCTACAAGATCGTCGGCACCGACCAGTCCAACTTCCAGAGCTACTACGTCATCCGCTCCGGAACCTCCTGGAACGAGACGGTGCTCCCCGGCCTGGCCAACCTGGTCGACGCAGAGACCATGCCGCACGCATTGATCCGCCAGGGTGACGGCACCTTCGTCTTCGGACCGTTCGCGTGGTCTCCGCGCCGCGTGGGCGACGAGAACACCAATCCGAATCCCACCTTCGTCGGCCGCCCGATCCGCGACATCTTCTTCTGGAAGAATCGCCTGGGCTTCACTGCCGACGAGAACGTGGTCGGCAGTCGCGTCGGCGACTTCGGCAACTTCTACCGGCTGACGGTGGTGGACTACCTGCCGGACGATGTCATTGACGTCGCGGCGTCGGAAACCAAAGTCACCAAGATGGAGTTCGCGGTTCCCTTCCAAGGGAAGATGGTGCTGTTCTCCGACCAGACCCAGCTCGCGCTGGAGTTCAACCAGGTCCTCTCGGGCTCGACGGTATCCCTCGATGTCCTGACGGAATACCCGACGGTCTCCGGCGTGCGCCCCGCACGCAGCGGTTCGGATGTCTACTTCGCATCGCAGGGCTCCGGCTGGGGCCAGGTGCGCGAATACTACGTTACCGACTCCGACGATCACGACGCCTCGAACATCACGGCGCACGTTCCGAAGTACATCCCGAAGCGCATCCATTCGCTGATCGCTGCACCTGAGTTCGACGCGCTGGTAGTGGCGACGGACGAAACGCCCGACAGCCTGTACCCGTACTTCTACTACTGGCAGTCGGACACTGAGAAAGCGCAATCGGCGTGGAGCACCTGGACGTTCCGTCCTGGTGACACGATCCTCGCCGGTTCCATCCTGGGCGGATACCTCTACCTGGTGGTCGACCGCGAAGACGGCACCTACCTCGATCGCCTCGCGATGTTCTACGGCAGCACGATCGCCGGCCTGGACTTCCAGGTCTACCTCGATCGCCGTGCCGCGGCCACCGGCGTCTACGACGCGACCGCCAACGCCACGTCATTCACGCTGCCCTACGCGGTCCCCCCAGAAGACCGTGCGCTGTTCCGTCTGGTCTTCGGCAACGACTTCGCCGAGGCCCGTGGTGCATCCCGCGCCGGCACCCAGATCACTTGGGTCTCCGATACGGAGATCATGGTGCAGGGTGATCGCAGCGCAGGGCCGTGCGCCGTCGGATTCGTCTTCGAGTCGCGCCTCGTGTTCTCGCGGCAGTATCCGCAGAACGGCCGCGGAGAGACGATCCACACCGGCCGTCTCCAGCTCAAGACGTTCTCGGTCTACCACACCGACACAGCGTACTTCCGTGCCGAGGTGCGCCCCTACGGCGCCGGCACGGAGCCCCTCTACACCTCGGAGTTCCCCATGCGAAAGATTAGCGTGGACGGACTCGGAGTGGTTGGGTCTCCAGTCTTCATGGACGACAAAGCCACGTTCGGCGTGCAAGCCAACGCGGGAGAAGCGGAGATCGCGCTGGTCAACGACACGCACCTCGGGTTCTGCATCAACTCCGCGGAGTGGGAAGGCTTTTACTACAACCGGGCGCGTGCCTGATGCACGAGATCGTCCCGGCCGGGCTGGAGCACGCGCTCCAGCTCGCCCCACGTCTCCGCAAGGGTGACCTCGACGAGATCAAGGCGGCCTCCGGTCAAAACCCGGAGGACGTCCTGGTGTTCTCGATGGCGATGTCGCCGAAGTCGTGG
>DATCWZ010000844.1:0-2591 GCA_036566065.1 Streptomyces sp.
GGATTTGGGCGATCGGCGACAGACCGTGTAATGTCTTCATCGCTCGCCCCAATAGCTCAGTCGGTAGAGCGTCTCCATGGTAAGGAGAAGGTCTACGGTTCGATTCCGTATTGGGGCTCTGATGATCGGGTGTCCCCGCCTCGGCGGGGGGCTCGCCATCAAAGCGGTGTAGCTCAGTCGGTAGAGCAAGCGGCTCATAATCGCTGTGTCACCGGTTCAAGTCCGGTCACCGCTACTTACGGTAGCCGATTGCGGGGTCGGTCCTTCGATCGGCTACTCTTTTATGCGTTCATCCGTTCATCCGTCCGTCCAAGGAGCACTCACGTGGCTGCCACCGACGTCCGCCCGAAGATCACGCTGGCCTGCGTGGAGTGCAAGGAGCGGAACTACATCACCAAGAAGAACCGGCGTAACAACCCGGACCGTCTTGAGATGAAGAAGCACTGCCCGCGCTGCAACTCGCACACGGCGCACCGCGAAACACGCTGAAACAGGCTCGTACACGAGGCCGTCCCCGCTGGGGGCGGCCTCGTGTCGTTGTATGGGGTTGTTCCTTCGGCCCTTTTTCGACTTTCACCAGGAGGTAGCGAGCTCATGGCGCTCGACCAGTCCTTCGTGGGGCGGACCTATCCGCCCACCCCGGCGTACGAAGTCGGCCGGGAGAAGATCCGGGAGTTCGCGGAGGCGGTGGGTGACGCCAATCCCGTGTACGTGGATCCGGAGGCCGCCAAGGCCCTGGGGCATCCCGATGTGATCGCCCCGCCCACGTTCGTTTTCTCGATCACTTTCAAGGCCGCCGGCGATGTCGTCCGGGACCCGCAGCTCGGCCTGGACTACAGCCGTGTGGTGCACGGCGACCAGAAGTTCGCGTACGCGCGTCCGGTACGGGCGGGGGACCGGCTGACGGTCACCTCGACCATCGAGGGCATCAAGTCCCTCGCGGGCAACGACATCGTGGACATTCGCGGCGAGGTCCACGACGCATCCGGTGAGCATGTCGTGACGGCCTGGACCAAGCTGGTGGCGCGGGCCGCCGAGGAGGCGTGATGGCGGCGAAGGTCGCGTACGAGTCGGTCGAGGTCGGTACGGAGCTGCCCGCGCGGTCGTTCCCGGTGACCCGGGCGATGCTGGTGCAGTACGCCGGTGCCTCGGGTGACTTCAACCCGATTCACTGGAACGAGCGGTTCGCGCGTGAGGTCGGGCTGCCGGATGTCATCGCGCACGGCATGTTCACGATGGCCGAGGTGGTCCGGGTCGTCACCGACTGGGTGGGTGACCCGGGTGCGGTCGTCGAGTACGGCGTCCGCTTCACCAAGCCCGTCGTCGTGCCGGACGACGACCGGGGCGCGCTGGTCGAGGTCAGCGGCAAGATCGGCGCAAAGCTGGACGACAACCGGGTACGGGTGGACCTGACGGCCATGTCCGACGGCAAGAAGGTGCTGGGCATGTCCCGCGCGGTGGTCCAGCTCTCCTGAGCGGGCAGGCCGCCGGGCCGGGCTGAGGGGCACACCCCCGAACGAGGCGCGTGCCCCTCAGCCCGGCCCCTCGTCGTGGCGCTCGGCGCCGTTCCCGCCTGATCCGTTCAGGTCACGCGGGACCGTACTCTTGTCCCCGTGCAGGAACTCCACGACGCCCCCCTCGCCCCCCTGACCACCTTCCGGCTCGGCGGTCCCGCGGCCCGCCTCCTGACCGCCACCACCGATGCCGAGGTGGTCGCCGCCGTACGGGAGGCCGACGCGAGCGCCACCCCGCTCCTCGTCATCGGCGGCGGGTCCAATCTCGTCATCGGCGACAAGGGCTTCGACGGCACCGCCCTGCGCATCGCCACCCAGGGGTTCGAGCTATCCGGTACGACGCTCGAACTGGCGGCCGGTGAGGTCTGGACGGACGCCGTCGCCCGCACGGTCGAGGCCGGGCTCGCGGGCATCGAGTGCCTCGCCGGAATCCCGGGGTCCGCCGGGGCGACGCCCATCCAGAACGTCGGCGCGTACGGCCAGGAGGTGTCCTCCACCATTACCGAGGTCATCGCCTACGACCGGTACACCGGCGAAACGGTCACCCTTTCGAACGCCGACTGCGCGTTCTCGTACCGGCACAGTCGCTTCAAGGCCGAACCCGACCGTTTCGTAGTCCTCCGTGTCCGCTTCGAGCTGGAAGAGGCGGGCGGCCTTTCCGCGCCCCTCAGATACGCCGAGACGGCGCGCGCCATGGGCGTCGAGCAGGGCGAGCGTGTTCCCGCTGCGGCCGCCCGCGAAACCGTCCTGCGGCTGCGCGCCGGCAAGGGCATGGTGCTCGACCCGGAGGACCACGACACCTGGTCGGCGGGGTCCTTCTTCACCAACCCGGTCCTCGACGCCGCCGCGTACGACGCGTTCCTCGTACGCGTCAGAGAACGCCTCGGCGAGGACGTGGCGCCCCCCGCCGTCCCCGCGGGCGACGGCCGCGTCAAGACCTCGGCGGCCTGGCTCATCGACAGGGCGGGCTTCACCAAGGGATACGGCACGGGCGCGGCCCGTATCTCCACCAAGCACACCCTCGCCCTCACCAACCGGGGCGGGGCGACCACCGAGGACCTGCTGGCCCTGGCCCGC
>DATCWZ010000845.1:0-4711 GCA_036566065.1 Streptomyces sp.
GACGAGGCCCTGGAGCGCGTTGCCGACGGGCTTCGCCGCACCAGGGCGGCGGCCGGGGCGGACGCCGTGGGGGTCTTCGGCGGGGGCGGGCTCACCAACGAGAAGGCGTACGCGCTCGGCAAGTTCGCCCGGGTGGTGCTCGGCACCTCCCAGATCGACTACAACGGGCGCTTCTGCATGTCCTCGGCCGCCGCCGCGCACCACAGGGCGTTCGGTCTCGACCGGGGCCTGCCCTTCCCGCTGGAGGACATCCCGCGCACCGGATGCGTGATCCTGGTCGGCTCCAACCTCGCCGAGACCATGCCGCCCGCGCTGCGCCATCTCACCGAGCTGCGGGAGAACGGCGGCCGGCTGATCGTCATCGACCCGCGCCGCACCCGTACCGCCGAACACGCCGACCTCCACCTCGCCCCCCGGCCCGGCACCGACCTGGCCCTCGCGCTGGGACTGCTGCACCTCGTCGTCGCGGAGGGCCGGACGGACGAGGCGTTCATCCGCTCCCGTACGAACGGCTGGGACGCGGCGAGGGCCGGGGCGATGGCCCACTGGCCGGAACACGTCGAGCGCCTCACCGGAGTTCCCGTACCTCTGCTGCGTACGGCTATGGAGATGTTCTGCGACGCGGAAACCGGAATGGTCCTCACCGCGCGCGGCCCCGAACAGCAGTCCAAGGGCACCGACACCGCCGGGGCCTGGATCAACCTCTGCCTGGCCACCGGACGGGCCGGGCGGCCCCTGTCCGGATACGGCTGCCTCACCGGCCAGGGCAACGGCCAGGGCGGCCGCGAACACGGCCAGAAGGCCGACCAACTGCCCGGCTACCGGTCCCTCACAGACCCGGCGGCCCGCCGCCACGTCGCCGCGGTGTGGGGTGTCGACCCCGACACGCTGCCGGGACCCGGGCGCAGCGCCTACGAACTGCTGGACGCCCTCGGGCAAGACGTGAAAGCCCTGCTGGTGATGGGCTCCAACCCGGTCGTCTCCGCGCCGCGCGCCGGGCACATCGAGCGGCGGCTCCGCTCACTCGACTTCCTGGCCGTCGCCGACGTCGTGCTCTCCGAGACCGCGGCGCTCGCCGATGTGGTGCTGCCGGTGACCCAGTGGGCCGAGGAGAACGGGACCACCACCAGCCTGGAGGGCCGCGTGCTCCTGCGCCGCCGCGTTGTCCCCGCCCCTCCCGGCGTACGCAGCGACCTGGAGGTCCTCGGCGCGCTCGCCGCCCTCCTGGGGCACGGCAAGGGGTTCCCCGCCGAGCCCGAGGAGGTCTTCGACGAGCTGCGGCGCGCCTCCGCGGGCGGGCCCGCCGACTATGCGGGCATCACCTACGCCCGGATCGCCCGCGAGGACGGGGTCTTCTGGCCCTGCCCCGACGAGCGGCACCCCGGCACGCCCCGGCTGTTCCTCGACCGGTTCGCCACCGCCGACGGGCGGGCCCGGTTCGTCCCCGTCACCCACCGGCCCGCCGCCGAGGAAACCGACGCGCGCTACCCGGTCGTGCTCACGACCGGGCGGGTCGTCTCGCAGTACCAGTCGGGCGCCCAGACCCGCCGGGTGGACGAGCTGAACGCCGCCGCCCCCGGCCCCTTCGTCGAGCTGCACCCCCGGCTCGCCGAGCGCATCGGGGTCGCCGACGGCGACCCGGTCGCGGTCACCTCCCGGCGCGGCCGGGCCGTGGCGCCCGCCCGGATCACCGCGTCGATCCGGCAGGACACGGTGTTCATGCCCTTCCACTGGCCCGGCGAGGGCCGGGCCAACAACCTGACCAACCCGGCCCTCGACCCGGTCTCCCGGATGCCGGAGTTCAAGGTGTGCGCGGTACGGGTCGAGGCCGCCGGGTGAGCCAGTCCCCCTCCGGTACGGGGGCGCCGCCGGCACGCAGCGTGCGGGCCAGGTCCGCGGGGGCCACGTAGACCCAGGCCAGGACCGGTCGCCCGGCCTGCCCTGCGGGGCGCACCTCCCGGGCCACCCTGTCGTACAGGTTGCCCAGGTCGCCCGGGCCGCGATACCCCTCCAGGCGGTCCAGCAGGACCAGCAGCTCCGCGTAGGCATCCGGGGCCGCGGTGACCAGCGCGCCGCGGACCGTGCCCTCGCCCTCCACCGCGTACGGATAGCCCGGGCCCTCGTACAGCAGCGCACCCTCCAGCACCGCCGCGCGCTCGTCCGTCGTACGGCCGCCGAGGAACGTGTCGTGGCGGTGCTCGCCGGGGAGCAGCGTGCCGTACACGAAGAACGGCAGCCTCCCCGTCACCTGGCCGTCTCCCCCGTGACCCAGGCCAGATAGCGGGCGCTGCCGCGTACCACGGGCAGCGCGATGATCTCCGGGGTCTCGTAGTCGTGCGCCGCCCCGATGTGGTGCTCCAGCTCCTCGTACCGCTCCGCCGTCGTCTTGAACACCACCTGCCACTCCTGCACCGTCTCGATGGCGCTCTGCCACCGGTAGACCGAGGTGACAGGCGCGGAGACCTGCGCACACGCCGCCAGCCGCGCCTCGACGGCGCCCTGGGCGAGGGCGAGGGCCTTCTCCTCGCTGTCCGTCGTCGTCAGCACGGCCAGCCATGCCGGCTCTGTCATCGTCGCTCTCCTCCCGGGCTTCCCCCTTCTACGATTGTCTGCCCCGCCGGGCTCTACGGTGGGTCGCATGACCACTCCCGTGCCGTACGTCGAGATCAACGGCCACCGCGCCACCGAGGAGGACCTGCGGATCCCCGCGTTCTCCCCCTACGGCCACTTCACGGCCATGCAGGTCAGGGACCGCAAGGTCCGGGGGCTCGCGCTGCACCTGGAGCGGCTGGACTCCGCGAACCGGGAACTGTTCGGCCTCCCCCTGGACGGGGAACAGGTGCGCGAGCTGATCCGCCACGCGCTCGACGGCGCGGGGGTGCGGGACGCGTCCCTGCGGCTGTACGCCTTCCGGCCGCCGGGGTCGGTCGGGACGACGCCGATGGTGACCGTACGGAAACCATGGGTGCCGGTCCCGGCGCCGATGAGCCTGATGTCCGTCCCGTACGCGCGAGCCGCCCCGCACATCAAGCGGCCCGGCGAGTTCTCCCAGCTCTACTACCGGGCGCAGGCCGAGCGGGCCGGGTACGACGAGGCGCTGCTGACAGCACCGGGGGGCGTGGTGACCGAGGGGGCGATCACCAACATCGGCTTCTGGGACGGCACGTCGGTGGTCTGGCCCGACGGGCCGGCGCTGCGGGGCATCACGATGGCCCTGCTGGAGGCGGCACTGCCCTCGGTACGGCGCGCGGTGACCCTGGAGGACCTGGGCGGGTACGAGTCGGCGTTCCTGACCAACTCACGGGGCATCAACCCGGTACACCGCATCGACGACGTCCACTTCCCGGTGAACGAGCCGCTGATGACCCGCCTGACAACGACGTACGAGTCGACCCCCTGGGACGCGGTTTAGCGGGCCCGGTCGGGGTCGCCCGTGCGGCCCGGGCCACACGTTGCCCGGGCTGAATTTGCTGGGCAGCGCGTGATTGCTGGCTCTGCTCCGGGGCGCGGGGTTCCGTCCTCAAGCGCCGGACGGGCTTAATTTTGGCCTCCAGGGCCGTGATGGGTGCCCCGGCACGGGGTTCATTACGCGCGTCCTGGGGTCCGGGGTTGCTCCGGAGTGTCGCTGCCGCGGCAGCGGGCACGTGCCACCGGGCCGCAGACGCGCGCGAGACATGGGTGGGGCCTCGCAGGAGGGTCCCCGCAGGGACTGGCGTACGACCAGGGTCGCCCGCGTGACTGGGCAAACACGCCAGTTCCGAGGAGACACTCCGGAGAGGCCCCGCCCTGCCCACCACGCCGCACAGGCGACCCGCACCCCGGACCGGGACATCAATCGCGCCCTGGGCAACAAAATCCAGCCCGTCCGGCGTTTGAGGACGGAACCCCCTGCCCCGGACCAGGGGCACCAATCACGGGCCCGGGGCCCAAAAACCCCGGACCAGGGTCACCCCATCGGCGCCCCCGCGCCCACGGGACCCAACCCGCCACCTGACCTGCACCGCTGTGCCCCCAGTCACCCCCGGACGGGTGAAAGCTGACCATACGTCAGCAGGCAGGACCCACGCGCAACCGACTTGGCTCGGGTGCAGACACATCCGTCTGCCCGGAGGACTCCCATGCACCGCTCTGCCCGCCTCGCGACCCATACCGCCGCGGCGGTCGCAGTCGTCGCGCTCGGCCTCGCGCCATCCGCGTACGCGGGCGACGCAGACCAACTGGAGGTCACCCCCGCCACCGCGCCCCCCGGCGCCACAGTCACCGTGAGCACCACCGCCTGCGGGGCCACGGGCAAGGGACTCGGGGACGCGAGTGAGCTGGACGCCGACGACTTCGAGGTGCGGCCCGGGACTGGCGAGGACAAGGCGAAGGGCCAGTTCACTGTGCCGCAGGGCACCGCGCCGGGCACGTACACCATCGGGGTGTCCTGCGACAACGGCAAGGAGGCGGACCGGGACCTGGAAGTGGCCGCCGGACCGTCCGGGTCACCCGTGGCGCCCGCGCCCTCCGCACCGCCCGCGTCGGACTGGACCGCGCCCGATGACGACTGGGCCAAGCCAAGCACCAAGTCAAGCACCAAGCCAGACGCCACGCCCGAGCCGACGCGCCCGTCGGGCCACGTGCAGACCGGCGTCGGCGGCAGCGTGCGGCCCGACACGGCACAGATCGCCACCGGGGCAGGCGTCATCGCCGCGGCCGCGATCAGCGGCGG
>DATCWZ010000331.1:0-9820 GCA_036566065.1 Streptomyces sp.
TACCGTGACACGCCTCCCGCGACGGTCACGGTTCCCGTCACCCCCGCGGCCCGCAGGGGCCCGCTCGGCGCGCGCCCCGCGATCCTCCGGGGCACCCGGCGCAACCTGGTCGCCGCGGGTGCCGGCGCCCTGCTGGTGGCCGTGCTGGGCACTGTGGTGACGCTGGGGGCCACCTCCGGGGCCGACGACGACCCGACCGGGCAGAACGTCAGGACCGAGCAGTCGGCCCCCGCGGACGACGGCGACAGCGGTGTCCCGGCCGACGAACCGTCAACGGCGCCCGCGGACACGCCGAAGCCCGGCAAGACCTCTTCACCGGGCCCGTCCGGGGCGCCCGCCCCGACCCGCGCCGACAGGCCGTACACGGGGCCGACGGGGGTGGCCGGAAACCCGGCGACGTCCGGTACGAAGGGCAAGCGCCACGGAAAGTCCGGCAAGTCCACCTCGACATCGCACGGGCCGGATGACGGGTCCCCGAGTCCGTCGACCGGTACCTCGGACAGCGCCTCGCCCAGCGGCTCGGGGTCGCCGTCAGCGAGCCCCTCGGGATCGGCGACGTCGACGGAGACGACCAAGTCCGACAAGGTGCCGGGCCCGGCCACGACCACGACCGTGTCACCCTCGGGCACCGGCTCGACCGAACCGGAGGACTGAGCCGGTGCGTTGAGCCGCGGCCGCGTACGTCAGAACAGGCGCAGCTTGTCGTCCTCGATGCCGCGCAGCCCGTCGTAGTCCAGCACCACACAGCCGATCCCGCGGTCCGTGGCCAGCACACGCGCCTGGTGCTTGATCTCCTGGGCCGCGAAAATGCCGCGTACCGGCGCCAGATGCGGATCGCGGTTGAGCAGGTCCAGATAGCGCGTGAGCTGCTCCACACCGTCGATCTCGCCGCGCCGCTTCAGCTCCACGGCCACGGTCTTCCCCTCCCCGTCCCGGCACAGGATGTCCACCGGGCCGATGGCCGTGGGGTACTCACGCCGGATCAGGGTGTAGCCGGCGCCGAGTGTCTCGATCCGGTCTGCCAGCAGCTCCTGGAGGTGCGCCTCCACGCCGTCCTTGATCAGCCCCGGGTCGACACCCAGCTCATGGGACGAGTCGTGGAGTATTTCCTCCATCGTGATGATCAGTTTCTCGCCCGCTTTGTTCACCACGGTCCAGATGCCCTCGTCGCCGTCGGCGCTCTCCTTGAGCGTGCACGGCGGGGACATCCAGTTGAGAGGTTTGTACGCCCGGTCGTCGGCGTGGACCGACACGCTGCCGTCCGCTTTCACGAGGATCAGGCGGGGGGCGGAGGGCAGGTGGGCGGTGAGCCGTCCTGCGTAGTCGACGGAGCAACGGGCGATGACGAGACGCATGGTCCGCAACGCTACTCGACGCGCGGCGCTCCACGCGATTCTCCCGCCGCCCGCCCGTTGCCGCTCACAAGCGGGTGGCTTTCGGTCTTGCCCCCCTTTGCGACCGTTCGTTATTGGCCGGTTGTGTTCCCAATCTCCTGGTGCGGCCCGGACCACGCGCTTACCGTGGAAGCAGGAGGTCGCCGTCTGTGTACGCAGCGTCGCCGTCCTCCTTCCCTGCCCGTAAGGCCCCGGTACACGACCGGGGTCGCGAGAGGAGAACCCATGTCGCTCGACGTCTCACCGGCGCTGTTGGAACAGGCCGAGCGAGGCGAGGTCGACGAAGCCGACTTCGTCGACTGCGTCCGGACCTCCCTGCCTTATGCATGGGAGATGATCAGCTCCCTGGTGGCCCAGCTCAAGGTTGACGGCGGAGAGTTCGCCGACAACCAGACGCCGCCGCCGGACGAGCAGGCACGTGGTCAGCTTCTGCGTGCGCTCGCGAGTGATGCGATACGCGGCGCGCTGCAGCGGCACTTCGGGGTGCGTCTCGCATTCCAGAACTGCCACCGCGTCGCGGTGTTCCCGCTGGACGCTTCGGTCGACGACAGGCTGGCCCGGTTCACCTCGGTGCGGGGCCAGTTGCTCAATCAGTCGCCCGAACTGCGGGACTGCTGAACGCTTCCGCTGCCGCTTCGGGCCGCGGGAGGTGCAACTGGCTCCGGGGCGGCAGCACTCGTACCACCGCACCACCAGGACTGCTGGGATGAGCGCATTACTTCAGCAGAGGCAGCACGTCGGCCCCCAGCCGGCGTACGTTCTCCTCCGTCGCCGCGAGATCGCCCGACCCCTCCACCAGGAGGGCGAAGCGGGTGATGCCCGTGCGCTCGGCCGTGGCGGCGAGCCTGTCGGCCGCGAGCCGGGGCGGGCCCACCGGATGAAGGCCGCACAGGAACTCCGTATAGGCGACGGGATCGCGCATCGCCCGGTGCCGCCCGTCGACCGTGACATGCGCGTCGAGCCCCTGCTTCAGCCAGCCGGGCATCGCCTTCACGAGCGTCTCCACGGCGTCGGCGGGCCGGTCGGCGATCTGCGCGACCCCCGCGGACACATGTCCGGCCCGCTCCACGGAGTCCGCCGGATGACCGGCCGCCAGGGCCGCCGAGCGCCACTGAGCCACCATGCCGGCCTTCTCCTCGTCGCCGCAGTGCATGCCGAGAAGCATCGGCAAACCCTTTTCAGCGGCGAGTTTCACGCTTTTCGGCGAGGTGCACGCGACGATCACCTCGGGACCGGCCGGACCGTCGCCGATCAGCTCGTCGGCGCGGGGGACCACAGCCACTTCCCGGAAGCCGTAACGCCCTCCGGGGCCCGCCACGCGCGGTTCGCGCAGCCAGTCGAGCAACAGGCCGAGCGACTCGGGAAAGCCGCTCTCGTACGCCTTCAGGCCCCCTCCGAACACCTCCAGGTCCACCCACGGCCCGCCCCGGCCCACACCGAGGCTGAATCGGCCCCCGCTGACGAGATGAAGCAGCGCGGCCTGCTCGCCCAGGGCCACCGGATGCTGGGTCGGCAGCACGCTCACCGCCGTACCGACCCGGATTCTGCGGGTACGGCCGAGCAGCATCCCGGCAAGGGTCACGGCGGACGGACACACGCCGTACGGTACGAAATGATGTTCGGCGAGCCAGACCGAGTCGAGCCCGGACCGCTCCGCCGCCTCGGCGGACCGGACGGCCCGGTGCAGGGCCTCGCCGGGCCCCTGGCCGGGAAACTGTGCTGCCAGTACGAACGTTCCTACGCGCATCGCCTATTGCCTCCTTGCGGCCGACGCGGCTCTCCCCCTACCGGCAACAACGCCTGACACGTGCCAAAGGCACGGTCCGCGGCGAAGTTGTTGCGATTTTCCGGTAACTCACTCCTGTCCGTCCCGGCTCACGCGTCACACCGGCCACCGCCCCCGGCCGATGGCTCTAGGCTGGACACAATCCGTCCGTTCGTCCCGCCCCGTGAGGTGTCCCGTGTCTCCGCGCCGCAACCGCCCCCGAGGCGGCGAGAGTCCTCCCGACGGCCCGCGGCTCACGGGGGAGCGGTACGGCGGGGGCGGTGCCACCGAGAGCTGGCGGGACGAGGAGTGGTACGTACGCCCGGTGAGCGGCCAGAGCGCCGCGGGCAAGCACTACCGGTGCCCCGGCTGCGACCAGGAGATCCCGCCCGGCGTCCCGCATCTGGTGGCCTGGCCGGAGTTCGCGGGGATCGACGACCGCAGGCACTGGCACAAGGCCTGCTGGAACGCGAAGGACCGCCGCACCACGCGGGTGCAGCGGTCCAGGAACGCGCCGCGCTACTGAGCCCGGCGCCGTCAGGCGTCGCGCCGCTCCAGCGAGACGTAGGCGCCGGCCAGGGCCACGGCGGTCACGCCGAACATGATCCACAGCGGTTCCCAGCCGGACGGTCCCGTCGAGGTGACCGACGCGTCGTAGAGCGCGCCGATCTGGCTGGGAATCGAGTACTCGAACAGGGCCTGCTGAAGACCGGCCAGGGAGTCGGAGAACATGAACACCGCGAGTACGAGCGGCAGCAGCACCAGCGCGATCATGATCGTGATCGCGCCGGCCGAGTGCCGGATCAGCGCGCCGACCGCCAGCGAGAGCAGCCCCAGCGTCGCGATGTAGAGCCCCACCCCCACCGTGGAGCGCAGCCAGTCGTCGCCGCTGGGGGCCGCGCCGTCCAGGATGGCCGTCTGCAGCACCCCGACGACACCGGTCGTCACGGTGGTGATGACGAAGGACAGCAGGAAGAAGACGATCGCCTTGGCGCTGAGCACCCGGGCGCGGCTCGGGCAGGCGGTGAGCGTCGTCCGCATCATCCCGGTGCCGTACTCCGACGCGATGGTCAGCACCCCGAGGGTGATCACGCAGATCGATCCGAGCAGCACCCCGAAGAAACCGAGGCCGAGCACGGGAGTGTCGCTGATGTCGGCGCTGGAGAGGTTGACGGCCACGGCCGCCAGCAGCCCGATGCCGAGCAGCAGCACGATCATCACACCGAGCGTCCACATGGTGGAGCGCACGGAGCGGATCTTCGTCCATTCGGAGGCGATCGCGTCACCGAGGGTGGCGCGGCGTACTGGGATCGGCGAGGCGTACGCGCCGCCGGGCGCCCGCTGCTGCTGGTACGGCGATCGGGGGGCCTGTGGCGTGGCCGGCGTTGTCATCGGGAGTCCTCGCTGGTCTCGCGCTTGGTCTCGCGCTCGGTCGGGTCTGCGGGCGGGGCCGGTACGGGGCCGCCTGGGGCGTTCGCGTACGGGTTCTGTCCCGGGGGCGGCGGCGCGTACCAGCTCTGCTGCGGCACCTCGGCCGGAAGCTGCTGCCCGTACCCCCCGTACCCCGGCGGCAGCCCGTAACCGCCCGGCGGCGGAAGCTGGAGCCCCGCCTTGGCGTCGGCCGTCGAGCGGTAGTCCACGGCGCCCTGCGTCATCCGCATGTACGCCTCCTCCAGCGATGCCTGGTGCGGCGAGAGCTCCCACAACTGGGCGTCCGACGCGTGCGCCAGGTCGCTGATCCGGGGCAGCGGAAGCCCGGTGACCCGCAGCGCCCCGTCCGGCTCCGGCATGACCCGGCCGCCTGCCTCCGTCAGCGCCGCGGTCAGCTTCTCGCGCTGCTCGGGCCGGTCCTCCCGGACCCGGACCCGGGCGAAGTCCGCCGAGTTGGCGGAAATGAAGTCCTTGACGCTCATATCGGCGAGGAGCTGCCCGCGGCCGATCACGATCAGATGGTCGGCGGTCAGGGCCATCTCGCTCATCAGATGGCTCGAGACGAAGACCGTACGGCCTTCGGCGGCCAGCGTCCTCATCAGATTGCGGACCCAGAGGATGCCCTCGGGGTCGAGTCCGTTGACCGGTTCGTCGAAGAGCAGCACCTGCGGGTCGCCGAGCAGCGCCGCGGCGATCCCCAGCCTCTGCCCCATGCCGAGCGAGAAGCCGCTGGAACGCTTCCTCGCGACATCCTGGAGCCCGACGACACCGAGGACCTCATCGACCCGGGCGGCCGGGATACCTGCGAGCTGGGCCAGCGAGAGCAAATGGTTCCGGGCGCTGCGCCCGCCGTGCACGGCCTTGGCGTCCAGCAGCGCGCCCACCTGGCGCGGCGCGTTGGGCAGGCTGCGGAAGGCGTGGCCGCCGATCGTCACATGGCCCGAGGTCGGCCGGTCCAGGCCGAGCATCATGCGCATGGTCGTCGACTTGCCCGACCCGTTGGGACCGAGGAACCCCGTGACGGCCCCTGGCCGGACCTGGAAGGAAAGGTTGTACACGGCTGTCTTCGCACCGTAGCGCTTGGTCAGGCCGACTGCCTCGATCATGCTCAAGCCCCATCGACTTGCTGTTCCGTCGTCGGGGCCGGGCCACCGGCCGCACGCCCCCGTAAGAGTTAGGAGGATAACCAGCGCTTGACGGTTCCGGCGAAAGGCGGGCCGGGGCGCCCCGCCTCAGGCGTCCCGTTTCCTGAGTACGAGATAGCCACAGGCCAGCGCCGCCACCACCCACAGGGCGAGGATGCCCAGTCCGCCCCACGGGCCGTACGGAGCCGGATCGCTGTTCATCGCGTTGGGCACCACCTGCATGATCTTGGACCCGGCCTGGTCGGGGAAGTAGCGGGCGACCTCCTTGGCGCCAGGCACGGCCGAGAGGATCTGCGAGACGAGGAAGAAGAACGGCATCAGGATGCCGAGCGACAGCGTCGAGCTGCGCAGCATCGTGGCCACGCCCATGGAGAAGACGGCGATCAGGCCCATGTAGAGGCCGCCGCCGAAGACCGCGCGCAGCACATGCTCCGCGCCGATGTCCGTACGGTGGTCGCCCAGCAGCGCCTGGCCGAGGAAGAAGGTCACGAAGCTGGTGAGCATTCCGACCACCAGGGCCAGCGCGCCCGCCACCGCGATCTTGCTGAAGAGGAACGAGCCGCGCCGCGGCACGGCCGCGAGCGAGGTACGGATCATGCCCGAGCTGTACTCCGTACCGACCACGAGCACACCGAAGACAACCATGGCCAACTGGCCGAGGACCATTCCGGAGAAGCTGACGAAGGTCGGGTCGAAGGTGGCCTGCTCGGCCGGGGCGAGGTCGTCGAACTGGGCGTTCAGCAGGGCGCTGAGCGCCGCGCCCATCACGGCCGTGACGGCGAACGCGCAGACGAGGGTCCAGGTGGTCGAGGAGACCGTACGGATCTTGGTCCACTCGGAGTTCAGGACCGCGGGTACCGATGCCATCGCCGTCACAGCCCCTTGCTCTCGTCGGGCGTCCTGTCCGCGGACGCGGACGCGGGCGCGGGAGCGCCGCTACCGGTCCGCCGGTCCCACTGCTCGCCCCACCGCGGCCCCGCCTGCGGCGGCGGTGCATCGGCCGGGCCGGAGGGCCAGAACGACGGTCCCGTGAGCCCGTCCGGCCCGGAGTGCGCGTGGTACTCCACCGCCCCCGCCGTCATCTGCATGAACGCGTCCTCCAGCGAGGCGCGCTGCGCGCTCAGCTCGTGCAGCACCACCTGGTGCAGGGCGGCCAGCTCGCCGATCTGTTCCGTCTCGGCACCTTCGATCTCCAGCGCGCCGTCGCCCGATTCGACCGCCGTGAAACCCTCCGCGTGCAGGACATCGCGCAACTGTTCCTGCTGCGGGGAGCGCAGCCGTACATAACTGCGGGAGTTCTGCTGAATGAAGTCGGCCATCGAGGTGTCGGCGAGCAGCCTGCCCTGCCCGATGACGATCAAGTGATCCGCTGTGAGCGCCATTTCGCTCATCAGATGGGAGGAAACGAAGATCGTCCGCCCCTCGGCAGCGAGCGCTTTCATCAGATTGCGGATCCAGTGAATTCCCTCCGGGTCCAGACCGTTGACGGGCTCGTCGAACATCAGGATCCGGGGATCGCCGAGCAGCGCCGAAGCGATTCCCAGCCGCTGGCCCATACCGAGGGAGAAACCCTTGGACTTCTTTTTCGCCACCGCTCCGAGGCCGACCGTGTCCAGGACCTCCGAGACCCGGCTCGCCGGGATGCGGTTGCTCTGCGCGAGACACAGCAGGTTGTTGTACGCGCTGCGGCCACCGTGCATCGCCTTGGCGTCGAGCAGCGCCCCGATGTACTTCAGAGGTTCGTCCAGCTCGCGGTAGTGCTTGCCGTCGATCCGTACGGAACCGCTGGTGGGATTGTCGAGATCGAGCATCATCCGCATGGTGGTGGACTTGCCCGCGCCGTTCGGTCCGAGGAAGCCGGTCACCATTCCCGGCCTGATCACGCATGACAAATGGTCCA
This sequence comes from Streptomyces sp., assembly GCA_036566065.1. Classification (GTDB taxonomy): domain Bacteria; phylum Actinomycetota; class Actinomycetes; order Streptomycetales; family Streptomycetaceae; genus Streptomyces. Next base: position 7,636 of record DATCWZ010000331.1, read on the forward strand.
CGGCAACCTTGTTGCCGAAGCGCTTGGTGAGGCCGTCCAGCTCGATCATGCGTTCACGCTAGAACGGACGCGCGCCCGGCGCCACCACAAAGGCGGAACCGGGCGCGCGAAGAGCACGACGGGGACACCGGAGGATCAGCGGGTCTGCTGGGCCGGGACCCCGCGGGAGGCGGGCTCGTCGTCCGCCGGGGAGCTCGCGGCGGCCACCGCGGCACCGGTCAGCGTCGCCAGCATCTCGCGGACGTTGGTGAGCTGCGCGTTGATCGAGTCGCGGCGGTTGGTGAGCGCCGCCAGCTCGCGCTCCGACTCGCTGCGGATCCGGTCGGCCTTGGCGTTGGCGTCGGCCACGATGTCCTCGGCCTGGCGCTGCGCCGTCTCCACCGTCTGGCGGGCCCTGCGCTCGGCGTCCGTACGGAGCTTCTCGGCCTCCAGGCGGAGCTGCTCGGCGCGGTGCTCGATCTCGGCCAGCCGCTTCTCGGCCTTCGCCTGGCGGGACGCGAGGTCGCGCTCCGACTGGTCGCGGCGCTTGGCCAGGTTCGTCTCGAAGTCTGCGGCGGCCTGGGCGGCCTTGGCCCGGGTGTCCTCGAAGAGGGCTTCCGCCTCCTTGTGCTTCTGCTCGGCGTCCTTCTGCGCCTCGGTGCGCAGCGAGCTCGCCTCGCCCTTCGCCTTCTCGACGATGCGGACGCCCTCGTCCTCGGCCTTCGCCTTGCGCTCGACGGCGAAGGACTCCGCGTCGTTGCGCACCTGCTGGGCGGCCGACTCGGCCAGCTCGCGGTGCTGCTCGGCGGCGCGGCGGGCCTCCTCACGCAGGTCCTTGGCCTCCTCCTCCGCGAGGCGGAGGATCTTCTCGACACGCGCGCCGAGCCCGGCGTAGGACGGCTCGGCGTCGCTGACCTGGGCCTGGACGCTCTGTGTTTCGAGGTGGAGCTCCTCGATGCGCTTTTCCAGAGAAGTGATGCGGGCGAGAGCACTGTCACGGTCGGCGACGAGCTTGGCAATGCGGTCGTCCACCTGACCGCGGTCGTATCCACGTCGCACGAGCTCGAAGCCGAATGGGGAGGAAGGGTCGCTCATGAGGTTCCTGTCGAATGAGACCGGTGAGGTGTTAGAGGGAATCCTAGGGGTCCGGACGGCGTGTCAGCATGAAGATGCCGCTTTGATCTGGAGAATGACACCCCTTTTGAGTGGCTGGCCCCCGGAGCGCTTGCCCCCGAAGGGTTGAACGTTCATGCCGCAGTATGCGTCAGCGCGGGCCCGCTATCCATCCGATGTCTTGCCACCCGATCGGGTGCCCGAGGCCGCGCCGGCCTTGACTCCGGACGGCCCGCCGTTGGACGCCTTCCCGTTCCCGGACGGAGCCTCGAAAGACTCCAACGCCTCCAGCACGTCCTGGACACGGGAGATCTCCGTATTGATGTCCTCGCGCCTGCGCACCAGCAGTTCCAGGTCACGGCGGCCCTCGTCGACCGTCCGCTTCGCCTCCTCCTCGGCGTCGGCCCGCAGCTTCTCGGCCTCCCGGATCAGTCCGGCCTTCTTGGCCTCGGCCTCCTTGAGCAGCGACTCGGCACGCTTCACGGCGGCGATCCTGACCTTGCTCGCCTCCGAATTGGCGTCCGCGAGCAGTTCCTTGGCCTTCGCCTCGGCCTCCTCGCGCTGCTCGGTCGCCGCCTTCATGAGGTTGTCGACGCGCTCGCCGGCCGTCTTCATCTGCTCGGACGTCTCCCGGCGGGCCCGCTCGTGCAGTTCCTGGATCTCGCTCTCGATACGGGTCCTGAGCTCCTCGGCCCGCTCCCGGGTCGCCGTGGCGTCCCGGCGGGCGCCGACCAGCAGCTCGTCGGCGTCCGCCCGGGCCCGCTCGACCAGGGTGTTGCCCTCGACGGTGGCCTCCGAGGTGATCCGTACGGCCTCCTTACGGGCCGCACCGACCATCCGGTCCGCCTGCTCCTCGGCCTCCGTGGCGGCGCGCAACGCCTCCTCCTGGGCCTTGTTGATGAGCTGGTCGGCCTGTTCGGCGGCGTCCGCGCGGCGCTTGGCGGCGGCCTCGCGCGCCTCGTCCAGTATCCGGTCGGCCTCATGGCGGGCCTCGGAGCGCATCTGCTCGGCCGCCGACTCCGCGTCGGCCCGCATCCGTTCCGATTCCTCGCGGGTGCGTGCCGCGTGCTCCTGCGCCGAGCCGACGGCCTGC